>JAEWEH010000436.1 GCA_023389535.1 Pseudomonadota bacterium | reverse complement strand
CCTCTGTATTCTATGGGGTGTAAGAAAACCACGCATGGCCGGCGAGGCCCCTGTAGCGGGCAGGCCGGCGGCATCGCGCTGCGGATTGTGGGCTCAGGCGCCCAAGGCGTCGAACACGCGCTGTTTGATTTCGTCGACGCTGCCCAGGCCGGACAGTTGACGGTAGGCGGGGGCATCAGCGGCGCCGGACCTGGCCCAGTCGGAGTAGTAATCAACCAGCGGTCGAGTTTGCTCGCGATAGACGGCCAAGCGCTTGCGTACCGTTTCCTCGCGGTCGTCGTCGCGCTGGACCAGCGGATCGCCGGTTATATCGTCGACGTCGGGCGTCTTCGGGGGATGGAATGTGATGTGGTAGCTGCGGCCACTGGCCGGGTGCACGCGCCGCCCACTGATTCGTTCAATAATGTTTTCTTCAGGAACGACGATTTCAACGACGAAATCCAGGGGAATGCTTGCGTGCTTCAGCGCGTCGGCTTGCGGGATGGTACGGGGAAAACCATCGAATAAATAACCGTGGCGGCAATCATCCTGCTGCAGGCGGTCTTTCACCAGTCCGATGATAATGTCGTCGGACACCAGGCCGCCCGCGTCCATGATTTTCTTGGCTTCCATGCCCAGGGGAGTCTGGGCCTTTACCGCGGCTCGCAACATGTCGCCCGTCGAGATCTGGGGTATGCCGAATTTTTCAGTGATGAACGCAGCCTGGGTTCCCTTACCGGCTCCCGGTGGGCCGAGCAGAATCAGTCGCATGTATTTCTCCTGGGTTGCTGTTTTTCTAACTTTTGGATTATGCCGCAATGCAGCAATTTCTGCATGGCGAGCCAGCGAAATGAAGACGCTTTATAACTCATTTATGAACATTTCGCGTATGCGCGCCAAGTCTTCTTCGGTGTCGACCCCGGCTGCCGGCCGGGTGTCGGTGACCTGCACCGCGATGGCGTAGCCGTTTTCCAGCGCGCGTAATTGTTCCAAGGATTCGAAGGCTTCCAGGGGGCCAGGCGGCAGGGCCGGATACTGCTTCAGAAAGCCTGCGCGGTACGCATACAGGCCAATGTGATGCAGGGCGGGCAGGCCGGAAGCCAGGACTTGGCCGCCGCCAGCCAATGCATCGCGCGCCCACGGTATGGGTGCACGCGAAAAATACAAGGCGCGGCCATGATGGGTACATACGACCTTGACTGCATTGGGATTGAACAGGGTGGACGCATCGCTAATGGGGGTCGCACAGGTGGCGATGGATGCATCCGGCTGCGACGCAAGCAATTGCGCCACCGCGTCTATGTGCGCCGGGTCGATCAGAGGTTCATCGCCTTGCACATTGACCACGATGGTGTCGGCGGCCAGCCCCAGGCATTCGGCGACTTCGGCCAACCGGTCGGTGCCGGTACGATGATCGGCGCGTGTCAGCAGGGCCTCGAAACCGTGCGCTTGCACCACGCCTTGTATGCGAGCGTCGTCGGTGGCGACGATGACGCGGCCGGCTTGCGAACGCTGCGCCTGCATGGCGGTGCGTACCACCATGGGCTTGCCGGCGATATCCAGCAAAGGCTTGTCAGGCAGGCGCGCAGACGCAGCCCGCGCAGGGATGACCGCAATATAGTTCATGCCGCGGCGTCCGGTTCCCGAGGGCCGTTTGCGCTGCTTGATGCCGGCGGCGGTTCGTCCGATGTGTCCGGCGGCAGGTCGCGCGCTTCGGTTTCCAGCATGACGGGAATGCCGTCGCGGATGGGAAAGGCCAGCCTGTCCGCGGCGCAGACGAGCTCTTTTGCGACGCGATCATGACGCAAGGGCCCTTTGCATAGCGGGCAGACCAGGATTTCAAGCAAGCGGGATACCATGCGCGGCTCCGGGAAAACATTAGAAGCAAAAGTCTGAGTTTAATGCCTGGAAGGGCCGGCGGCCATGCCGGCCTTGCGACGGGCGGCGGCGCGCAACATGTCGCCCGCCAGACTCATCCATTCGGGATCGGAGAATTGCGGCGCTGCATGCACTACCCACAGCCGGGGATCATTGAAGCGGCGGCATTTTACGGCGTCCTTGGAGGTGATCAGTATGGGGGCGCCGGGCAGGGCGCTAAATGGAGAGCTGTGGTAAGCATCATGGTCGGGCAGCGGCAGTGTCGTCTGCAATTTGACCCCTGCATGTTCGAGCATGGCGAAGAAACGCTGTGGCTGCCCGATGGCGGCCGCGGCGTTCAATGTTTGACCGCGGTGTTCAAGCCGCCACACGTCCCAGTCCAGCTGACGGCCGCTGACCAGGTGCACGACTGTGGTCGGTTGCAGGCGCATGGTGATTTGCCGGGCAGAAACGGGCAGGGGGGCGGGGTCGGGCAGGCCAGCCTGCATATTGGTGATCAGGAAGTCCACGCTCTGCAGGCGGCTCGCCGGCTCGCGCAAAGGCCCTGCCGGCATGACCATGCCGTTGCCGACCCCGCGCACATCCTGCACGACCACCTCGACATCCCTGCCCAGCGCCAGGTGCTGCAGGCCGTCGTCGGCGATGATGACGTCCACGTCCGGGTAGTCACGCTGCAGCTGTTGCAGCGCATGTACCCGGTTGGGGTGGACAGCGATTGGTGTGTCCGTGGTTTCCGAGATCAGCGCCGGCTCGTCGCCGAACTGGCGCGGGTCCAGCTTGCCCCGGCCAGTGCGCGGCGTGTCGCCCAGCCGGGCGCCATATCCGCGGCTGACCACCCCGGGACGCCATCCCTGGCTCCGCAAAGCTTGTATCAGCGCGATGGCGACGGGCGTCTTGCCGGTGCCGCCTATATAGATATTGCCCACCACCAGCACCGGCAGCGAGCCCTGATATGTCAGCTCCGGATGCTGTTGATAGCGCCGGCGCTTGCGCGCGATGACGGCCCGCACAACCAGGCTGAGCGGCCATAACAGCGTGCTGACCAGACCCTTGCTCTGCCATGCGGCATGTGCGGCATGCTCAATGAAAGCGGGCGTGGGGCGTTTCAAGGCGGACTCTGAGTAGCGAAATTGATGTGCTCGATGCCGGCCGCCCTGGCGGCTTCCATGACCCGGACGACGGACTCATGGGTCGTCTGCGCGTCGGCGTTGATGATCAACACTGGATCTTCGCGGCCTTGTGCCGCAGTACGCAATGCTTGTGCGATCTCGGCCGTGTCGCTGGCCGATAGCAGCAGGCCATTCAGCGCGTACAGGCCCTCGCGGCTGATGGCGATATTCAGCGCCTGTTCGTCGATCGCGTCTGCCTGGGCCTCGGGTAGTGCCAGCTGCATCTGGTTGTAGCGGGTGAATGAAGTCGTGGCTGCCAGAAAGATGAGTATCACGAGCAGCACGTCGATGAGCGGGATGAGGTTGATTTCCGGCTCGTCGTCCGGGTGCCGCCGCCGAAAGTTCATCGGGCCGTCCCGCGGTCGATAAGGCGGTTCAGGGCGCTGGCTTCACGTTCCATCTGGTGTAGGTAGTGATCCACGCGTGAACGGAAATAGCGGTGGAAAATAAGCGCCGGGATGGCGATCAGAATGCCGAAGCCGGTGTTGTACAGCGCGATGGAAATGCCCCGGGCCAGTTGGGCGGGGTCGCCGCCCGCCGGCGTGTAAGAAGCGAAAATTTCTATCATGCCGACCACCGTGCCGAATAGCCCCATCAAGGGGGCAACGACTGCAATCGTGGCGAGCGCGGGAAGGTAGCGGTTCAGGCGGTGGGCGACATCTTTGCCGGTGTCTTCGACCGCCGTTAGGCGGCTTGCGCTGGATTCGTCGCGGTTCAACAGGACTTCGGCCAGTACTCGGCCCAACGGAGAATGGCCCGCGAGGCGCAGAATGGCGTCGGGATCCCCCTGGCGCTGTCGCAGCAGTTCCAGAACCTGCCCGGGCAGGCGGCGTGGCAGCACCAGACTGCTGCGCAGGGATAAAAAGCGTTCGATGATCAACGCCAGACCAAGGACGGACGTTGCGATCAAGAGCCAAATTGGCCAACCGGCCGCGGAAATGATGTCCAGCAATCGTGTCTCCACGCGCAATAAAGTGTGATTCAGGCTAAGCGCATTTTACAATCGTGTAGCATAGGCCGAAAAAGGCGTTCAGTGGGGCGTCCGGACAGCTGGCCATTCCTGGCTGACTGGCCTAATCCGTCCGGCTGGGCGTGCCCCGGTCGATCAGCGGATACGAATCGCTACATTTGGCGGGCTCCAGCGCGACGTGGTTGCTGGTAAAGCCGCGCCAATCCACGCGAAATCTCCTCAAATTGGCGTCGTATATGGGTTTGCGGCGGGTATCCACAGAAACTGTGGATAATTCTGTGCAAAACTTCCCGGATAGGCGCTATTTACAGGCTTTGGAGGTTCAATGGCTAATTTGAGTCCATTTTCGCTTCCGTATGAAAAACATTTAATTTCAATGGGTTATGAGATTAATTTAAAGCTTGGATTAATCAAAGGTCCCAATTCGATTGATATTTCATTGATTTGACAAATTGATAAACTCTGTGGACAGAATTCCGGCATCAGGCGCAAAAATGAATGAATCCAGCGGTTTCGACGACACATCGGCATCCACGACAGAGGTCTGGACGGTCAGTCAGCTAAACCGCCGGGTAGGGCAGTTGCTCGAGGGCAGTTTTTCCCGCATATGGGTGTCGGGCGAGGTGTCCAATTTCACTCAGGCGGCATCGGGACATTGGTATTTCTCCATCAAGGACGAGCGGGCTGCGGTGCGGGCGGTCATGTTCCGGGGCAAGGCCCAGGCGGTGGGCTTTGTGCCCAAGCCGGGTGAAAAATTTGAATTCCGGGTCAACGTTACCTTGTACGAGCCTCGCGGCGACTATCAGGTTCAGGTTGAAAGCCTGCGACGGGCGGGGCGCGGCGATCTGCACGAGGCATTCCTGCGACTCAAGGAGAAACTGACCGCCGAAGGCCTGTTCGATGCTGCGCGCAAACGCGCCATACCAACCATGCCAAGCTCGATAGGCGTCGTGACGTCGCTGGGGGCGGCTGCCTTGCGTGATGTATTGTCCGCCTTGGCGCGCCGTGCGCCGCATGTTGACGTAATCATCTATCCCGCCCCGGTGCAGGGCATGGACGCAGCCGGACGATTGAAGCTTGCGCTGTCCACGGCCATTTCACGCAACGAAGTCGACACGCTGTTGCTGGTACGGGGCGGTGGCAGCCTGGAAGACTTATGGAGCTTCAATGACGAGGCTCTGGCGCGCGCCATTGCCGCCAGCCCCATTCCGGTGATCAGCGGCGTGGGGCACGAAACGGACTTTACGATTGCCGACTTCGTGGCGGATCTGCGGGCGCCCACGCCTACGGCGGCTGCTGAATTATGCTGCCGCAGCCGCGCCAGTTGTGCGGGCCAGGTGGATGCTGCATTGAATGCCTTCCATCGTCTGCAGCACCGCATCCTGGAACGGGCAAGCTTGCGCTTGGACCGGGCGGTCGCCTTGCTGGTGTCTCCGCAACAGCGTTTGCGCCAGCAGGGCGACCGTCTGCAGGCAATCAAAGCCCGCCTCGCACGAGCGGCCGAGCTGCCCCTGGAGCGCCGGGCCGACAAGATCGCAACGCTTATCGCGCGACTGGCGCGCGCACAGCCCAACCTGGCCGCGCACGGCCAACGGCTGCAGCGCCAGACGCAGCGCTTGACACACGCCGGTGACTTGCGCCAGGAACGCGCCCGCCAGCGCCTGGCGGCCGCGGTCCAGACCCTGGAGGCGCTCAATCCGGCCCGGATACTGGAGCGCGGTTACGCCATCGTCCGCAAGGATGAGGGGGATGTCGTCAAAAATGCGTTAGACTTAAGAGCCGGTGAAGAGCTTAGCGTTGAACTAGGCCGCGGCCGGTTGCGCGTGGGCGTCATACAGATACATGGCTTGCTGTGATGCCGCGGCGCTGGAAATAACAACAAACGCGCCTTTCGAGGGCGCGTTCAAGAATCGCGCCAGTGAAAACGCTTATTCATCTGGATCCTCAACTGGTTTTTTTGAAGGAAATTGAACATGGCTTTTACGCTCCCCCCGCTTCCGTATGCAATGGATGCTCTGGCACCCACCATTTCCAAAGAGACGCTCGAATATCACTACGGCAAGCATCATCAAGCTTATGTCACCAACCTGAATAATCTGATCGCCGGCACGGAATTCGAATCGGCATCATTGGAAGACATCATCAAGAAGTCCTCCGGCGGCGTGTTCAACAACGCAGCTCAAGTCTGGAACCATACCTTCTACTGGAACAGCATGTCGCCCAACGGCGGCGGCGAGCCCACTGGCGCGCTCCTTGACGCCATCAACGCCAAATGGGGCGGGGTTGCAGCCTTCAAGGAAGCGTTCAACAAGTCTGCCGCTGGCAACTTTGGTTCGGGCTGGACCTGGCTGGTCAAGAAGCCTGACGGCTCCCTGGACATCGTCAATACCAGCAACGCCGCTACACCCCTGACCACCGACGACGTAGCGCTGTTTACCTGTGATGTCTGGGAACACGCTTACTATATCGATTACCGCAATGCGCGGCCCAAGTACCTGGAAAGCTTCTGGAACCTGGTGAACTGGGACTTCGCGGCGAGCAACCTGGGCTAAGCTGCACGTCATTCCCATATGGCTCAGGCTTGCGCCTTGACATCCGGACCCCCGATCTCGGGGGTTTTTTGCCGTTTGGCTGCGGTATCGCCGAGCGATGTTCGGCAACCCGCGTTTCCTTCGGGTGCTGATCCTGCCTTGCGGCGCGTTGTCTTGGGCGTCTTGCCTTGAGCAGCCCGCTGGATCGCTTGCGGGCCTTGCCGGCCTGGACCCGCGCCATGTCGCGGCGCAAGGCCAGACATCTTGGGCGCCTGTCGCGCAAGACTGTGCAACTGTCGCTAGTCCTTAGCGGCGCTGCGCTGGTGGCGTTCGTGTCCCTAGGTTTTGCGCATTTGGCCGACCTTGCCCTGCATCTGAACAGCCGCTGGCTGGCCGCGAATTCCTGGCTCGCTTTTTTATTGCTGCCCCTGGGTCTGCCTTTGATTCGGGCACTGACCCTACGTTTTGCACCCAATGCCGCGGGCAGCGGCATACCTCAGGTAATCGCTTCGCTTTCGTTGCCGCCCAGCGCGGGCAGCCGGGATCTCGTATCCCTGTCACAGGCTTTATGGAAAATTCCGCTGACTTTTTTTGGTTTGCTGATTGGAGCCTCCATAGGTCGCGAGGGTCCATCGGTGCAGGTTGGCGCGGCCCTGATGCTGGCCTGGGGCGGTTTCTGCGCAAGAATGGGCTTCCCCCTGAAGGGTGTGCACCCCAGCGAACTTATCGCCACCGGAGCGGCCGGGGGGTTGGCAGCTGCGTTCAACGCCCCCCTGGCGGGTGTGATTTTCGCCATTGAAGAATTGGGGCGCGGTACGGCATTGCGTTGGCAACGACTCGTTTTACTGGGTGTCCTGGCTGCCGGCTTTATGGTTGTCGCTCTGGCGGGCAATAACCCTTATTTCGGTACTTTCGCTGGGCAAACCCTGTCCCGCGACATGTTGCTCTGGACACTTACCTGTGGTTTGGCCTGCGGCATTGGGGGTGGCGTTTTTGGCCGCCTGTTGAGTAAAGGACTGACAGCCTATGCTCCGTCGCGGTGTCGCGGCTGGATACGCCGCCATCCGTTGTGGGTGGCGTTCTTGCTGGGAATCGCTCTGGCTGTCATGGGGCTGATGACGCGCAACGCCATATATGGCACCGGCTACGGGATAGCATCACAAGCGCTGGCTGGCGACGCTTTGGACATGCCCGGATTCAGCGTGGCCAAGTTAATGGCGACTGTGGGATCTTATTGGGCGGGCGTGCCGGGCGGGATATTCACCCCGGCGCTTACGGTCGGGGCCGGCATAGGTGGCGAGCTTGGGCAGTTGGCGGGGGCGGATGTGGACAGCAGGGTTCTGGTCCTAATGTGCATGGCCGGCTTCCTGGCGGCGGCGACGCAGTCTCCCATCACCGCCAGTGTAGTCGTCATGGAAATGACTGGCAGCCAGCCCATGCTGTTTTGGCTGCTGGTGGGTTCTTTATCCGCTTCGCTGGTATCCCGTCAGATTTGCCCACAGCCCTTTTATCATTATGCCGCGGGGCGCTTCAGGCATCAGGCGCGCGAGCATGACCATATGCACAAGCGCGAGCACCGGCAGTAAAACGACCATGTGACGGACACTCGTGTCGGAGTTCGCCGAAGGAGGCGGGCTGACGGGTTAAGATTAGTTCATACAGCGGTCATTTTGGCAGGCGCCCGGTGGCGGCGTGGCCGCCGAGCTTTCCTTTCTTACTATCAGAGTCAAATCAATCATGACGAAACAAGCGTTTATCTGCGATGCCGTTCGCACCCCTTTCGGTCGCTATGGCGGCTCTTTGGCGCCCGTGCGCGCCGACGACCTGGCGGCCGCTCCCATCAAGGCCTTGATGGAGCGCAACGCCAATGTGGCATGGTCGCAACTTGATGATGTGCTGTTCGGCTGCGCCAACCAGGCCGGCGAGGACAACCGTAACGTGGCGCGTATGGCGGCCCTGCTTGCGGGCCTTCCTGTGGACGTGCCCGGCGCCACGATCAATCGCCTATGCGGCTCGGGGCTTGATGCCCTCGGCTCCGCGGCGCGTGCCATACGTGCCGGTGATGCGCAGTTCCTTCTTGCGGGTGGTGTAGAAAGCATGAGCCGCGCGCCTTTCGTGATGGGTAAATCCGACAGTGCGTTTTCCCGTCAGGCCGCCATCTATGACACCACCATAGGCTGGCGTTTCGTCAACAAGCAGATGAAGGCGCAGTATGGCGTGGATTCCATGCCCGAGACGGCCGAGAACGTTGCGGACCAGTTCAAGGTAAGCAGGGAAGATCAGGACGCTTTTGCTTTGGCCAGCCAAGCCAAGGCCGCCGCGGCACAGCAAGCGGGCATATTCCAGGCCGAGATCTCGCCGGTCCAGATCCCGCAGCGCAAAGGCGACCCAGTGGTGGTGGACACCGACGAACACCCACGCGCGACCACCCTGGAAGCCTTGGCCCGCCTCAAGCCGATTGTTCGGCCCGACGGCACCATTACTGCTGGCAATGCTTCCGGCGTCAACGACGGCGCTGCCGCGCTGCTGGTGGCATCCGAAGCCGCTGCCCGTCAACATGGGCTGACACCGCGTGCGCGCATCGTGGCCATGGCCACGGCTGGCGTAGAGCCGCGCATCATGGGCATAGGACCCGCGCCGGCTACGGAAAAAGTCCTCGCACTGGCGGGCCTGCGTCTGGACCAGATGGATGTCATCGAGTTGAACGAAGCGTTCGCGGCGCAGGGCCTGGCGGTCATGCGGATGCTGGGCCTGCAGGATGATGACCCGCGCGTCAACCCCAACGGCGGCGCCATCGCGCTCGGCCACCCCTTGGGCGCCAGCGGTGCGCGCCTGGCCCTGACAGCCGTCAACCAGCTGCATCGCAGCGGCGGTCGTTATGCACTGTGCACGATGTGCATCGGCGTAGGGCAAGGTATCGCCGTCATCCTGGAAAAAGTGTAGCCGCCCTCCGGTTCCACCAATGCGGCCCCCGGCCGTGCAATCAAGGCCGGGGCAGGCCGGATACCATGGCGCCGGCCTTGACTTGATGTTGGCGGAACCAGCCTTGCTGCATTTCCAGCGCATAGAGCATGCGCCCTGCAGGGCAGTGGCTGTCCAGCGTATGAGGCTGCATGTCGGCGATGTTGATGATTTTGCCGGTCGGGCTGATAAAGGCGATGGACAGCGGCAGGGGGGTATTCTTCATCCAGAAGCATACTGACCCGGGACCGTCGAATACGAACAGCATGCCTTGATCAGCCGGCAAGGACGTCCGGTGCATCAGGCCCTGCGACCGGGCCGCTTCGGTTGCGGCCACTTCGACGTGGACCCGTTGCGATCCGACCATGATTTCGGCAGTAGGCAAAAGCATGGATTGGGCATTGCCC
>JAEWEH010000432.1 GCA_023389535.1 Pseudomonadota bacterium | reverse complement strand
CTGCCATTGGTTTTGCAAATCGCGCATCGTAGCCGATGCCCGGCTGATACGGCGGCATCAGGTCCACTATCAGAAGGTGCTGGATTCAGTGTCTGCCACGACGCGTACGGCTTATTTGCGCTGGCTGGCCGGCAACGCGCGCTGACGCCGCTTACTGGATCAGAAGACGGCCATCATCGCCGGGCACATTCCCGGTCGCCTTCGGGACGCTCCTTCAATTCGGTAATGAGCACATGCGTGGGAGTTTGGCCGACGTTCTCGCCAATATGCGTTTGGGCCTCCGACCACATGACATCGCCGGCATTGAACTGGCGGCGTAGAACCTTCCCGTCGGGCAGCGTCAAAGTACGCTCAAATGAACTGAAGGCATACAAGACAAATGCCGGGTGATGATGCTGATGTGTTTTCTCGCCCGGCTGGTCACGATATTCAAGCACCCGGACGCAATTGTTCTCGAGCAGGACCTTGTACTTGTCGCCATCGGTTTGCGTGGCGTCTTGCGCTTGCGCGCCGGGCATGAGCAGCAGCGTTACCGCTACAGCGGTCAATATGCGTACCATTGCGATGACTCCTCGAGCGCCGAGGCATCCAGATAAAGATCGCATGGCTGCCTCGGTTGTTGGCGGGCGATCTTATTGGCCATGATACGCCGGTGAAGGAAAGGCGTGATAACTGTTACGTCGAGCGTTTGCCCCCATACTCGGCAAGCCCGATGCCCGCCAAAATCATCGCCAGCGCCAGGGCATGATAAAGATGAAAGGCTTCCCCCAGCAGCGTGACGGCCAGCAATGCGCCCCATACGGGCAGCAGGTTGATAAACAGACCGGCCCGGTTGGCGCCGATCAGCTCCACGGCCCGAATGTAAAAGACCTGACTGAGGAAGGACGGAAAGACGACGATATAGACGATGGCCACCCATCCACGCACGTCGGGAAGTACGGTCTGGCCCTGAGCCGCTTCAAGCGCCAGCAAAGGCAGGGACGCCAAAGTCGCGCCCAGACACAGCGTGAACATCAAGCTGATCCAGTGTATTTGGGGCTTGCTGCGCAGCGCGGCGGTGTAGATGCCATAGGCGATGATGGCAACAAGCACCAGCGCATCGCCGAAATTGATGCCCAGAGTGATCAGGTTGCCAGGTTCGCCACGCAATGCAATAACGATCACGCCTATGAATGAAAATAGAAATCCGATCGCCTGCGCCAACCGTATGCGGCTGGAAAAAAGAATAAAACTTGCTGCGAATACGAAAAGGGGCATGCCACCTTGCAGGATGCTGGCGTTGATCGCGGTGGTGTAGATCAGGGCGTAGTACAGCGCCACGCTGAAGACAGTGAAACCAAGGACGCCCAACGACAGCAAATAGCGTAGCCGCGGGCGGATTATCGACCAATCGGCACCTATCTGTTCCCTCTTGAACACATACAGCAGCACCATTACGCTCGCCCAGCGCAGGGTAACCAGTATCATCGGCGAGGCATGACCGACCACCCACTTGCCCGCAATCGAATTGCCGGCCCAGAACAGCGTTGTCAGTGCGAGAAGCAGGTAAGCTTTGTAGATGGCGTCCCCCCGGATCGTGTCGTATGTGCCGGCTGAACTTTAACCGGTATTGCACTGTATCAGGGGCTGGTGCGTCCACGCCAATATCCCGTGCATTCCGCTTGCCGTATAATGCCCGCTTGCATCGCCTTCATGGGTTCCCTAACCCCATCCATCAAAAAGGTCCAACATGACATCGGCATCCGTCCCGCAATCGCGGGTATCGCTCCACCTTGCTTTACTGGTGGCGTTCCATATCTTCATCATCATCGCCAGCAACTATCTTGTGCAGTTGCCTATCGACCTGTTCGGCTTCCACAGCACCTGGGGCGCATTCAGCTTTCCGTTTATTTTCCTGGCCACCGACCTGACAGTGCGTTTGATCGGCAAGACCGAAGCCCGTAGTGTGATCGCACGGGCCATGGTGCCGGCCCTGATCGCCTCCTATATCGTGTCGGTGCTGTTTCACGAAGGACGTTTCAGCGGCTTCGGCGCACTGGGCGAATTCAATAGCTTCGTTTTCCGCATCGCCTTCGCCAGCTTCGCCGCCTATGTCCTGGGCCAGTTGCTGGATGTGCAAGTATTCGATCGCATGCGCCGCGGTTACGTTCAATGGTGGGTCGCGCCTGCGGCCGCTTCCGTGGTCGGACAGGCGCTGGATACGGCCGCGTTCTTCGGCATTGCGTTCTGGCGCAGCAGCAATCCCTTCATGGCGCAGCACTGGGTAGAGATCGCGCTCGTCGACTACGTCATCAAATTGGCGGTCAGCCTGCTGCTATTCGTGCCGATGTACGGCGTCGCCCTGAATGCCATCGTCCGCGCGATGAAACGGCGCGACGCCGTGCTGGCCCAGGCGTGACCACCCCGCCACAAGCCCGGCGCCGCGCCCTGGTGCTGTTTTCGGGCGGACAGGACTCCGCCACCTGCCTGGCTTGGGCCCTGGCGCAGTACGGCCATGTCGAGACCATAGGGTTCGACTACGGCCAGCGGCACCGATCGGAACTGGACTGCCGCAGCACCCTGCGCCGCCGCATGCTGGAACTGCAACCCGGCTGGGCGCCGCGCCTGGGCGATGATCACCTGCTGGACGTCGACGTGCTGGGACAGTTGGGCGCCTCGGCCATGACCGAAGAGGTGACGATCGCCATGCAGGCCGACGGCCTACCCAATACCTTCGTGCCTGGCCGTAACCTGCTGTTCTTTACCCTGGCTGCTGCGCTGGCCTACCGGCGCGGCCTGGACGTCCTGGTGGGCGGAATGTCGCAGACAGACTACTCTGGTTACCCTGATTGCCGTGACAACACCCTCAAGGCCTTGCAAGTGGCACTAAGCCTGGGCGTGGATCGACCGCTGACACTGGAAACCCCATTGATGTGGCTGGACAAGGCCGACACTTGGGAACTGGCTTGGCAACTGGGCGGCGAAGCACTGGTGGAATTGTTGCGCACCGAGACCCACACCTGCTATCTGAATCGCCGCGATATCCTGCACGCGTGGGGCTATGGCTGCGGAAAATGCCCTGCATGCTTGCTGCGCGCCCAGGGCCACGGGCTATGGGCGATGCGGCGACCATAACGAAGCGCTACGCCTTACATCGCCCCGGCGGCGTTATTCCCGATGGCGCCCGGGGATCACGCGAGGACGATCCCCGACCGCAGCATCAAGGGCGCGCGCCCTCGGCCAAGGCGGGCGAGCTTTTCCGCATGGCCAGCACAAGGGCCACCACCGCCAGAGCAAGGGGCGCGAAGGACGCCCACAGCACCGTGTCCCATCCGTAAGCGCTGAGCAGGCCGCCGGAAGAGAAGGAACCAATGGCCATCAATCCAAAGACAATGAAATCATTCAAGGACTGGACACGTGTCTTTTCCTCGGGCCGGTGGCACTCCAGGACGAGCGCCGAAGCGCCCAGGAAGCCGAAGTTCCAGCCTACCCCCAGCAGGATCAGGGTCCACCAGAAGTGCATGACGTCGATACCACCCAATCCGACCGCTGCAGAAAGACCGGTCAGCAGCAGCCCTGCTGTCGCCACACGGCCAGCGCCGAAACGTGCAATCAAACTGCCCGTGAAGAAACTGGGCGCATACATTCCGATGACATGCCACTGCAGGCCCAGATTGGCTGCTTCAAGCGAATGCCCGCACATGTGCATCGCCAGCGGCGCGGCCGTCATCAGGAAATTCATCAGCATGTAGGACACGGCGCCAGTGGTGACAGCCGCGATGAAACGCGGCTGCAGCGCGATTGCCGCCAATGGCCGCCCCCCGTCCAGTTCCTTCTTTGTCGGCCTGGGCAAGCGCACGCCGAACAGGATGGCCGCCGAAACCGCCGCAACGATGGCTTGCATCAAAAAGGTGATGGCAAACATGTGCGGCGGCCACATATCCATCGTCCAGGTCACTAGCTGCGGCCCGACGATGCCCGCGGCGACACCGCCGGCCATGACGAGCGACAGCGCCCGCGCACGCCGTTTCGGCTCTACGCCATCAGCGGCCGCGAAGCGGAATGAGAGCACCACGGCGGCATAGCCGCCTCCGAAGAACGTTGCCAGGCAGAACAGCCAGAACCATCCCATGATGACAGCCAGCATGGCCAGCAGCCCGGTCAACACGCCTGCGCCCGTCCCGGCCAGAAACGCGGCACGCCGCCCGTGGCGCTGGGCGATCTTGCCGGCAGGCAGGGTGCAGGCGGCCATGCCCACCACAAAGATGGAAATCGGTAAGGTGGCGAGCATCGGCGTGGGGGCAAGCATGTCCCCCACGATGGCCCCTGTGGCGTAGACAACCACTGAATTCGCGCCGGCCAGCGCCTGCGCAATGGATAGGCGCCAGATATTGCCGCGCTGCACTTTTTCCGGCAGGAATGTCCAAGGGTCGCCCGTGGTGTGACTGCTGTGATCTTTCATGTGTCCAGTCGATGTAATGAATCAAAGTAAAGGCCGGCTCGTTCATGCCCGGCGCCGATGTCTGCATTATCAGTACCAGCGAGTTTATTCTTTTCGAAGGCCGCCTATTTTGACGTACAAACGGGCGCCAGCGCCGCCAGCGATAAATTCTGGGTAGGGGCCGGCCGGCAGTCGGATCCAAGTGCCGCTGGCATACTGCTGTTCGCCTTCTTGCACGCTGCCTTCAAGCACCAGCATTTCCGCGGCTTCAACGGGTTCCAGAGCCCATCTTCCGGCACACCTTCAACGTGGTCGCTGAATTCGGGCTATACCTGCGTGGAGGCGCCGGATTGGACGCCACATGGCGCATTGTGGAAGGAGATTTCCAGCCCGATACGCTCGCCTTCCAGGACTCGCCCTATGCCGTGCTTCAGATTTACCCGATAGTCGCCCTTGCTGCCTTTTACCGGACGCTGCGCTGTGGCGATCAGCGCCACATCACCGCATTGAAGGGGGAGCACTACGGGGCGGGACTGCATGCGTGGTCTCTGTTCCGTCATGATGAACTCGCCGCCTGCGAATTCCTTGCCGGGCTGAGACAGAAGCGCTACGCACTGCACTGGAAATACATGATCTCCATCCGTTCGTTGGTGCAGGGCCTGGTATCCGTGCTTTGCCATGCGGATCAGGCAGGACTGGGGGCGGGTCTGCCCTGCGCTGCGGTTCCTTTCCAGAAACTCTTGCAGCTCCGCGGGATAACGATAGGGCCGGCTCAGGCGCGCATTCCATTGGTTGGCGATGGGGACCAGGCGGCGATACAAACTTGCGCGCCATGATGGGCAGAATTCGTAAAGCGCATCATCGTCATAGAAAAATTCGCCCTGCCCACGGCCCTGTTCTGCCATGGACACGCCACCCATGCCGCCACGGTCGGCCAATTGCCGTCGAAGCGCCTGTATGACTTGCGGCGCCACCAGCTTGGGCAGCAAGGCATAGGCTTCACGATCAAGCTGAAGGGCGATGTCGGCCCAGTCGAGACAGTCGATCGCAGTGGCGCCAGCAGCCATCATGTCCCCTCCGCCAACGCTTCAGCCTCGCGCTGCAACAACCGACGTTTGCGCTCGACCCCCCATCTGTATCCTGAAATATCGCCATCACGACGCACCACCCGATGGCAGGGAATCGCCACCGCGATAGAGTTGGCGCCGCAAGCCTGGGCTACGGCCCGCACGGCCTTCGGTGCTCCGATGCGTTGTGCAATCTCGGCATAGCTGGCCGTCGTTCCCGGAGGAAGTTCGCGCAGGACTTGCCACACCCGTTCCTGGAAGGCCGTACCCCGTACATCCAGTGGCAAGCTCAACCCCAGCGCCGGAGCCTCGATGAAGCCCACCACTTGTGCCACCAGCTTTTCGAACGCTGCGTCACCGCCGACCAATTGCGCCTTGCAGAACTGGTCCTGTAAATCGCGCAATAGCACGTCTGGATCGTCGCCCAGCAGGATGGCGCATATGCCGCGCTGGCTTTGCGCCACCAGAATGGCGCCCAGTGAACATTGACCCAACGCGAAACGTATGACCATGCCCCTGCCTCCCGCCTGGTATTCCCGGGCCCGCATACCTAATAGCTGTCCGGAGGCCTCATAGAAGCGGCTATTCGAATTGAATCCAGCCTCGTAGATGGCATCCGTCACCGATGCACCAGCCACGCTCAGTTCGTTACGCAGCTTGCGGGCTCGGTGGGCGGCGGCATACGCCCTGGGAGTCAAGCCCGTTTCCGCCTTGAATAGACGATGAAAATGGAAGGGACTGACGTGCATGCGCGCCGCCAACTCTTGCAGGGTGGGCGGTGTTTCGGCCTCTTCGATGACTTTGCAGGCCTGCGCCACCAGCTTGCCGCGTTCGGCGGCGGCATTCGTCCGGTCGCCTTTGGCGCGCCGACTAGCTCGGTAACCCGCCGCCTCGGCAGCTTCGACCGTATCGAAATACTCTACATTTTCACGTTTGGGCAGACGCGCCGACGAGCTCGGGCGGCAGTAGACGCCCGTGCTGCGCACCGCATAAACAAAATATCCATCCGCTTCAGAGTCGCGGTTTTGAACAGCTTGCCAGCGCGCCTCGTCGCTGGCATAGGCGGGATGGACAGAACGCGCACAGGACATGGCGAGCCTCTGGAATGCTTGATGACGGTATTCAGGATAATCGGCATTTGCATCGCAAGCCATCTGTATCTTGCGCCTGAACTTTACGTACGGACATGCCCGCGATGAAGCGCAATCAAGCCGCCTTGCGGAATGTAAAATTGATGCGCTTGCTTCCCAACACGGGGTGCGGATCGTCCTTCATTGGCATGACACCATGGTAACGCAGGCGATCTTCCCCGCCCCAAACCACCACATCACCATGATAAAGCGGAACCTTGACCGGCTTGTCCGAACGTCGTTTACCGCCAAACAGAAATGTGGCGGCCATGCCCAAGGATACAGAAACAATCGGCGCACTGAAGTCAGCTTCGTCCTTGTCCTGATGCAGAGACATGCGCGAGCCGGGCAAATAACGGTTGAGCAGGCAGGCATCCGGTTCGAAGGCATCGAATCCGGCGGCTGCCGCCGCGTTGCGCGCCAGGCGCGCGAACACCTCGGGCATGGCCGGCCAGGAACGCCCCGTATCCGGATCGATGGACGTATAGCGGTATCCATCCCGGTCGGTCGTCCAGCCCAAGGCGCCGCAGTTGGTCAAAGCGACCGACATGGTATAGCCCCCGGGAGTCGTCATATTCCGGAAGGGGGCTTGCTTCTCAACAGCAGCAACGGCTCGCAGCAGCTCATCCACAACGGGCAGCGCGTACCGGTGCAATACGAAAGCGCGGGGCCCTATGGCGTCGCACTGGCCGTAGCGTTCTTCGGCAAACAAGTCGAGACTGCTCATGCGTATACCTTTCAGGCGTTTACGGGCCCTAGCGGGCATCGTGGAAAATCAGGCCCATGGTGTACCGATTGCCGCAGTGAACTTGGCTCACGCCGTGGCGCATTGCGGCTTTGCGCAAGCCGCGCTTGCCGGCGACCGGCCGCTGATTCACGGTAAACACGACGGCATCCCCTAGGCATAAACGGACGACGCCGGCGCGCTGCGTGCTTCCAAGCGTTTCCGTCATGACGAATTCGCCACCGGTGAAGTCCTTGCCGGGCTCCGATAATAGAATGGCCACCTGCAAAGGGAAAACGTGCTCGCCGTATAGGTCTTGATGCAGGCAGTTGTAGTCGCCCCGGACATAGCGCAGGATGAGCGGCGTCGGCCGCGTCTGCCCGGCATCGTGGCAGCGGTGCAGGAAGTCATCCAGCGCTTCCGGGTACCGTACGTGAATGCCCAGGTCATGGTTCCAACGGTTGGCGATGCGCACCAGCGGGGGGTACAGCGACCGCCGCAGCGTTTCCACCAAAGCCGGCAAGGGGTAAGAAAAGTATTGATATTCGCCTTTGCCAAAGCCATGGCGCGCCATGATGATGCGTGCACGAAACAGGCCTTCCCGGCCATATAAGCTAGAGACTTCCCTGCACTGGTCCGGCTCGAGCAAACCCGGCAGCACGGCGTTTCCATCGTCATCCAGGGATTGCTCAATGGCATCCCAGTTCAGTCGCGCTATCGTGCCGGCCATGGCTGCCTCGCCTTTTGGAGCCATTCCTATGCCCGTTCCCTATCCAGCAAGGTGCGCTTGCGTTCCGGCCCCCAGCGGTAGCCGGAAATAGAGCCGTCACTGCGTAAGACCCGGTGACACGGTATGGCAATCGCCAGTACGTTGGCGGCGCAGGCGCTGGCGACCGCCCGCACTGCATGCGGCAGGCCCAAGTCGTGGGCGAGCTGCGTATAGCTGAGTGTCTTTCCCGCCGGTATGGCGCATAACGCGCGCCATACTTTTTGCTGGAAGGCCGTCCCGCCGACGTCCAGGGTCATGGTTCCGATGGCGGGCTCCGTCGGCGTTGCTTTAGCACCAGCCCCCGCCCGGTTGCCTTTGCCAATCAGGTCAACCACCTGCTGCATCTCCGTGGCAAGGCCCTTCGCGTCTTCTTGTATCACCTGCCCAGGGAAGGCCTGGGCCAATTGCATGCACAGGCTTGCCACATCGTCGCCGAGAAATATCGCGCAGATGCCCCGACGGCTGCGTGCCGCCAGCACCAAGCCGTCGATGCAGGCGCCGACCGCATAACGCAAAGGCTCGTGCAAGTTGTCTTCAGGCGGCCTCTTCCTGTGCAGCCCTTCCCTGGGCGGCCCTTTCCTGGGGGGCCTGAAATAGTAGGTGATGACGGATAGGTCGGATTGCATGGTGCGCCTCTTGGATTCGTATCAGGAGCCACCAGTGTAGAAACCTGATCAGGAA
>JAEWEH010000412.1 GCA_023389535.1 Pseudomonadota bacterium | reverse complement strand
CGGCCACGCAGCATGGCCACGAGCACCTGCAAGAAGCGGATGAAGAGCAGCGCGAAGCCGACGGGCATGACCAAACGCGGTACCCATTGTGGGATGGGAAGGTCCTGCGCCAGGATTCCTATGACATACATTTTCTCCACATAGACCCATGACCCATAGAAAACGATGCAGGCATATCCCAGACACAACAGGCATGCCATGATACCTACTGCGCGCGCGATACGGGCGGGAAGCACTTTGACCAGGGCATCGACGCCTATGTGGGCGCTGACGCGCACGCCGTAAGACAGTCCTAAGAAGATCAGGCCGCCGAATAAGTAGGTGGCCAGTTCAAGCGCCCACGTAAAGCTGTAATTAAAGATATAACGTGCAATGACCTGAGCAAAGGTGATGATGGTCATTGCGGCTAGAAGAAAGGCGATCAGTCCCTCTTCAAAGCGCTCGAGCCAGCGAAAATGCATGGCGTTACTCCGTACGGGCCCGGGCTGAGGCCGCCCGCGAGGGCGGCCTCAGGACGTCGCGCCGCTGTTTGTTATGGTATGGATCGGGTGCACGGCAAGTGCCGGTGCGCTGAAGAAGCAATGATCAGTTTTTGTTGGAGGATTGGGCCGCCTGGATCAAATCAGCGCCTATTTCGCCTTCAAATTTTTTCCATACGGGCTCCATGGCCTTGCGCCATGCCGCTACGTCGTCCTTGGACAGCTGCACGACCTTGGCCTTGCCCGCGTCGATGATCAGTTGCTTGTCGCGGGCGTTAAGTTTGGACGCTTCTTCGTTAGCGTACTGCGTGGCCTGCGCCATGGCCTTTTCAAGACCGGCACGCACGTCGTCTTTCAGACCGTCCCACCATTTGGCGTTCGTGACCACCATGTAGTCGATGACGCCGTGATTGGTTTCCGCAATGGTCTTTTGAACTTCGTGGAATTTCTGAGAATAAATGTTCGACCATGTATTCTCCTGCCCATCCACCACCCCGGTCTGCAAGGCCTGATACACCTCGCTGAAGGCTAGTTTCTGTGGATTCGCTCCCAGCGCGCGAAATTGCGCTTCCAGCACATCGGACGACTGAATGCGGAATTTCAACCCTTTGACGTCTTCGGGGCGCTGAAGCTTGTCTTTGTTGGTGGACAATTGCTTCATGCCGTTATGCCAGTATGCCAAGCCCAGCAGGCCACGGTTCTTCATCGAGCCAAGCAGTTCCTTGCCCTTGTCGCTTTGCTGGAAGCGATCTACCGCGGCGATATCGTCAAACAGGAAAGGCAAGTCGAACAACTGGACTTTTTTGGTGTAGCGGTCGAATTTGGACAGTGACGGGGCAATTATCTGCACGTCGCCCAGCAGCAAGGCCTCCATTTCCTTGCCATCGCCAAATAGCTGGGAGTTTGGAAACACTTGGACTTGAACCTTGCCTGGCAGCAGCTTTTCAGCGACCTCTTTGAATTTGAGCGCGCCTTGGCCTTTGGGCGTATTGGGCGCAACCACGTGGCTGAATTTTATGACGACCGGTTTATCGGCAGCCATGGCGCTGGAAGATATCGCGAAAACCAGGCCGATGCCCAAGCTGACCAGAATACGCGCGGGGGTATATTTCATGTGATGTCTCCTGTTCAAGCGCGCCGTGGCACGCAGGTGTTTCGGTTTATCGATACAGCGGATCAAGCACAGGGTGACTGTACCCATCTGGGTACAACTGTGTCAAAAGATTTACTTAAGGGTTTGTCATTAGTGGCGTTCAAGGTCCGACGCGCGTGCCTGACGGGCTGCGCGAAGCGTGGCGGAATACGAGGTGAGCATTACACTGCTGGTGTACTGCCGAAACCGGCCTTCGAAACGCGAGGATTTATGGAAACCAAAAGCGCCTACATCATCGGGCACATCCGCGTCAAAGACGCTGAAAAATGGGCCGAATACTGCAGCAAAGTACCGGCCACCGTGGCGCCTTGGGGCGCACAGCTGCTATTTCGCGGAATGGGAGCGCAAGTCCTGGCGGGCGAGCATCCTTATACCGATACGGTGGTCATCCGTTTTCCCGATCGCGATGCCATCAGGGCGTGGCACGATTCAGCCGCCTACCAGGGCATCGTTCCGATCAGGGAGCAGGCCGCGGACGTGGTCATAGTCAGCTACGAAGGCTGACGAAGGTAAGGCCGCATCGGACCCAACTGCTTACGCTTGGGCCAGCGCTTCCAGTTCCTCCTGGATTTCCAGCCACTGCTCTTCAAGGTCCTGGTGCCGCTTGCTCAGTTCACCGTGTTCCTCCAGTGCTTTGAGCCGCTCGTCGCGGCGCTCGTCCGAATAGAAGTCAGGGTCCGCGATCAAGGAGTCCAGTTCCTGCAGGCGACGGGAGGTGGCTTCCATGGCCTTTTCCACCGTTTTCAAACGGCCTTCCAAGGGTTTGCGTAGAACGGCCAGGCGTTGGCGCTCTTCTGCTTCCTGGCGGCGCTGCGCCTTGCGATCGTTGGCGGGCGATGTGCCTGACGCTTGCTGTTCATCGTTGCGTGCTTCGGCCCGCGCGCCGGCGGCGCGTGCGTTCAGCCAGTCCCGGTAGTCTTCCAGATCGCCGTCAAACTCCTGGACCCGTCCATCGGCCACGATCCAGAAGCTATCGACGGTGGTGCGCAGCAGATGTCGATCATGCGAAACCAGCAGGACGCTGCCGGGAAATTCAGCCAGGGCCGTGGCCAGGGCTTCACGGGTATCGACGTCCAGGTGGTTGCTGGGCTCGTCAAGCAGCAACAGGTTGGGCTTTTGCCAGACGATCAAAGACAGCGCCAGACGTGCCTTTTCGCCGCCCGACATGGGCGCGATCTTGCTGTTGACGGTGTCGCCGCTGAAGCCGAAACCGCCTAGGTAATTGCGCAGTTCCTGTTCGCGGGTCTGCGGGGCGAGACGGGCCAAGTGCTGCAAGGGGGTGGAGTCCGGGTCCAGCATATCCAACTGGTGCTGGGCGAAATAGCCGATCTCCAATCCCTTGGAGGCGCGGCGTTCACCCGCCAGCGCCGGCAACTCTTCTGCCAATGTCTTGATCAGTGTGCTCTTGCCGGCGCCGTTCACGCCCAGGACTCCGACGCGCGCGCCGCCCCGCACCATCAGGCTGACGTCGCGCAACACGCTGTGCGCGCCGCCTTGTTCATTCCTGTAGCCTGTGGCGACGCCATCAAGCACCAGCAGCGGGTCCGGCATGCTGGCTGGTTCCGGAATGCGGATGTCTATGCCCGCCTCGGCCTGCAAAGGGGCCAGGGCCTCCATCCGGGCCAGCGCCTTGACGCGGCTCTGCGCCTGCTTGGCCTTGGTGGCCTTGGCCTTGAAGCGGTCGATGAAGCTTTGCAGCCGGGCGGTTTCGCGCGTCTGCCGGTCCCACGCCAGACGGGTCTGGCGCAGGCGTTCGGCCCGCTGCGTCAGAAAGTCCTGATAGCCGCCGCGATAGCGAATCAGTTTGGCCTGGTCGAAATGCAAAATGCTTTTCGCCACAGCATCCAGGAATTCCGTGTCGTGTGAAATCAGCAGCACCGTGCCCTGGTATGCAGCCAGCCATTTTTCCAGCCATAGCATGGCGTCCAGGTCCAGGTGGTTGGTGGGCTCGTCCAGCAACAACAGGTCCGAAGGGGCCATCAGGGCGCGTGCCAGCGCCAGCCGCATCTGCCATCCGCCTGAGAAACTGTTGACAGGGCTGAGCCATTGATCCGGAGAAAAACCCAGACCGGCCAACAACTGTTCCGCGCGCGATGCGGCGCTCCAGGCGCCGGCTTCGACCAATGCGGCTTCCAGCTCGGCGATCCGGTGACCGTCGTGGTCCGGCGTGGCGGCGCGTTCCGCCTGCAATGCGGTCAGATGTGTGTCGCCATGAATGACGAATTCCCGTGCAGGCAGTTCGTTCTGGCTGATTTCCTGTTCAACGCTGGCAATGTGCCAGCCCGCCGGAATCAGCAAGCTGCCCGCATCGGCATCCAGCCGGCCCTGCAGCAAGGCAAAGAGCGTCGATTTGCCGGCGCCGTTTTTACCCACGATGCCAAGGCGCTCGCCGGGATTGACGACGAAATCGGTGTTGTCCAGTAAGACCTTCGTGCCGCGGCGCAGCGTCAAACCTGTAGCGCGTATCATTCAAGCCAACCGCTATTCAAGCCAACTGATCGCGGGTCAGCATCAGGATGTGATCTTCGGTATTTTCGGTGCTGAGCCAGACGGGATCCAATTCGGGGAAAGCCGCCACAAAATTATCGTATTCATTGCCGATCTCGAGCACCAGCATACCGTCCGGCGCCATGAAGGACGGCGCATCGCGCAGCAGGCGGCGCACCAGGTCCATGCCATCTTCGCCGCCCGCCAGCGCCATGGTCGGCTCGTGGCGATATTCCTGTGGCAGTGCTTCCATGGAGTGGCTGTTCACGTAGGGCGGATTGCAAAGGATCAGGCGGTACTCACAATCGGGCAACTGATCGAAGAGATCGCTGCAATGCGTGGCAATCCGGCCATCCAGCCCGGACAATTCAATATTCTGGTCAGCGACATCCAGCGCATGTTCAGACAGGTCCACGGCATCTACTTGCGCATTGGGAAAGGCCAGGGCGGCCAGCACGGCCAGACATCCCGAACCTGTGCACAGGTCCAGCACGTAGTCCACGCTGTCCGGATCGTCTATCCAGGGGCTCAGACTGTCGGCCAGCAATTCGGAAATGGGCGAGCGCGGGATGATGACGCGGGGATCGACCTTGAAGCGGTGGCCTTGAAGCCAGGCCTCGCCCGTCAGATAGGCCGCCGGGACGCGTTCCGTGACCCGCCGTTCCAGCAATTTCAGAAAGCGCTCGCGTTCTTCCGGCAACAGCCGCGCGTCGAGGAATGGGTCGACCGTGTCCAGGGGCAGATGCAATGTATGCAACAGGAGATAAACGGCTTCATCCCAGGCGTTGTCGCTGCCATGCCCGAAAGACAGGGCTGCAGCATTGAACCGGCTGACTGCATAGCGCAGCAGGTCGCGCACGGTGTGTAATTCTTGAAGGGCGTTTTGATGCATACGGCGCTCCGTCAGTCGCCGCCGGGCAGTAGCTGCTCCAGCGTCCGGCGGTAAATATTTTTCAGTGGTTCCAGCGTGTCCAGCCGGATGTGTTCGTTGACCTGATGGATGCTGGCATTGATAGGCCCGAATTCGATGACTTGCGGGCAAATCCTGGCGATGAAGCGGCCATCCGATGTGCCGCCCGTCGTTGACAGCTGTGTCTCGATGCCGGTTTCAGCCTGTATGGCCGCGGTCAGCGCGATGCTTAGCTCGCCCTCTGTGGTCAGGAAGGGTTCGCCGCCCAGCGTCCACTCCAGATCATAAGCCAGTTTGTGCGCCCGCAGTATGGCGTGCACGCGGTCCTTCAAGGCATCTGGCGTGCTGGCCGTCGAAAAGCGGAAGTTGAAGTCGACCACCGCCGTGCCCGGCACGACATTGGTGGCGCCCGTGCCTGCATGCAGATTCGACACTTGGAAAGTGGTGGCCGGAAAATAGGCGTTCCCGGTGTCCCATTGCTCGGTCGTCAAGGCCAACAGGGCCGGCGCCAGCGAGTGGATGGGGTTGCTGGCCAAATGCGGATAGGCCACATGGCCTTGCTTGCCTTTCACCGTGAGCTTGCCCGACAGGGATCCACGGCGGCCGTTTTTGGCCACGTCGCCGAGTTGATCGACAGAAGTGGGCTCGCCAACGATGCAGTAATCCAGCTGCACGCCGCGTCGGGCAAGCTCTTCGCACACTTTCACCGTACCATCGACCGAGGGGCCTTCCTCGTCGGAGGTGATCAGCAGGGCTATGGAGCCGCGGTGATCGGGACGGGCAGCGACGAATTCTTCCACTGCCACGACGAAAGCCGCAATGGAACTCTTCATGTCAGCGGCGCCGCGTCCGTACAGCACACCGTCGCGTTCTGTTGGTGTGAAGGGCGGGCTGTCCCAGCGCTCCAGCGGCCCGGTCGGCACCACGTCTGTATGGCCGGCAAAGACCAATAAAGGGCCGGTGTCGCCACGCCGCGCCCATAGGTTCTTGACGGGGCCGTGGTCCAGTTGCTCGCAGGCAAAGCCGATGGCATGCAGCCGCTTGACCAGCGCTTGCTGACAGCCTTGATCGTCAGGCGTTATCGAGGGGCGCGCGATCAGCGCCTTGGTCAGTTCCAGTACGGCGGAGGCTTGCATCAGGCCCTCAACAATTCATTGATGCTGGTCTTGGAACGCGTTTGGGCGTCGACGCGCTTGACAATGACGGCGCAGGCCAGGCTGTGCGAACCATCGGCGGAAGGCAGCGAGCCTGGCACCACGACCGATCCGGAAGGCACTCGGCCGTAGGAGACCTGGCCAGTCGCGCGATCATAGATTTTCGTGCTCTGGGAAATAAATACACCCATGGCCAAAACGGAGTTCTCTTCGACGATGACTCCTTCGACGACTTCCGAACGAGCGCCAATGAAGCAGTTGTCTTCGATGATAGTGGGATTGGCTTGCAAAGGCTCGAGTACGCCGCCAATGCCGACACCGCCGGACAGATGCACATTCTTGCCGATCTGGGCGCAAGAGCCCACGGTTGCCCATGTATCGATCATCGAGCCTTCGTCAACGTAGGCGCCGACGTTGACGTAAGAGGGCATCAGCACGACGTCCCGGCCTATGAAGGCGCCGCGGCGGGCGACGGCCGGGGGAACGACGCGAAAGCCGCCTTCGGCGAAGTCGCGCTCGTCGTAGCTGTCGAATTTTGTAGGTACTTTATCGTAGAACTGCAAGGGGCCATTGCCCAGCACCCGGTTGTCTTCCAGCCTGAATGACAGCAGCACCGCTTTTTTCACCCACTGGTGCACCAGCCATTGCCCGTCCTTCTTTTCCGCGACACGCAGCCGGCCTGCGTCGAGGCCATCCAGGGTTGTTTGCACGGCGTTGCGCAGGTCGGCGTCGGGGGATGCCGGCGATAACGCCGTCCGGCATTCCCAGGCTTGTTCAATGATGCGTTGCAGGTCTGATGTCATCGGCGTCTGGCGCTCCGTCAAAGGCAAGGGGTGTCTGGTGCTGCCGGCCCGCCTTGCCGCGTTGCCGGCGAGGAAGGGAACTGTTTCAGCGTGCAGTCAGCCCGGTGGCGAAATCCGCGATACGTTGGGCGGCCTCGACGCATTGCTGCAGGGGAGCCACCAGCGCAATGCGGATCCGGCCCGCGCCCGGGTTGCTGCCGTGCGCTTCGCGCGCCAAAAAGCTGCCCGGCAAAGCAGTTACGGCAGTTGCCGCATACAGGTCGCGTACGAACCGGGCATCGTCATACGGGGTTTGCGCCCACAGGTAGAAGGACGCATCGGGCCAGCCTGTGCCCAATGCGGGGGCCAGGACAGGCACGACGGCAGCGAATTTTTCGCGATACAAGCGGCGATTTTCCGCCACATGGGCTTCGTCGCTCCATGCGGCGATACTCGCTTGCGACACGACCGGGCTCATGGCACTGCCATGATAGGTGCGGTAAAGCAAGAATTTGCTGATAAGCTGGGCATCGCCCGCAACGAAGCCGGACCGTAAACCTGGGACATTCGAGCGCTTGGACAGGCTGGAAAAACTAACAAGCCGGCGGTAATCGGATCGTCCGAGCAACTGTGCCGCCTGCATGCCGCCCAGAGGTTTCTGCGTCTCGTCGAGATATATTTCGGAATAGCACTCGTCCGAAGCAATAATAAAACCGTGCCGGTCCGACAGGTCGAACACCGTCCGCCAGTCGTCCAGCGACATGACGTTGCCCGCGGGGTTGCCGGGTGAACATAGGAACAGCAACTGTGTGCGTTGCCATATATCCTGGGGGACTGCAGCCCAGTCGTAGCCAAAGTTCAGTTCGGCCCGGGCATTGATGAAGTACGGTTGCGCACCTGCCAGCAACGCCGCGCCCTCGTAGATTTGATAGAACGGATTGGGACAGACAGCCAGTGCATCGGCGCCAGGTTCGATCATGGCCTGTGCAAAGGCG
>JAEWEH010000387.1 GCA_023389535.1 Pseudomonadota bacterium | reverse complement strand
GTTATGCCTGGATGTGGGCCGGATCGAGGTAATCTCAATATCGGCCCAGATCGTGTCGCCCACCATGACCGGCGCCAGCATTTTTTTGTGCACCTCCAGCAGCGCAAGCCCTGTACCCTGAATCATGCCTTGCATGACGAAACCCTCTATCAACCCGTATGTCAGTGCGCCAGGCACAGGCCTGCCTTGCATCGCTCCATGTTCGAAGGTGGTGTCGATGAAGATGGTCTCCAGCATGCCGGTCGTGCTGATGAAGTTGACCAGGTCGGTTTCGGTGATCGTGCGGCGAAACGTTTTAAACCGCTGGCCCACAGTAATATCCTGCCAGTAGACCCCCTGGCCCAGAACGTGTGCGTCCTTCGTCATGTCTGATTCCTTGTTGATTCGGGCCGCCGTCACGCGGTTGCTACGCGCCGGGCGGCCCGCCAGGCCCCAAGACTTAGGGGCTGGGTCCGGATGTTATTGGGCGGCTGCCCCTGCAGCTTTGACGACCTCGCCCCAGCGTGCGTATTCACTCTTTATATATGCCTTGTAGTCGTCTGCACTGCCTCCCAGCACAATGGTGCCCTGCTGACGCAGCTTGTCGCTGACCTCCGGAGACTTCAACGCCTTGTTGATGGCTTTGTTCAATACCTCTATGACATCTGCAGGCGTACCCGCGGGCGCCACGATACCCTGCCAGGCCAGGCTCTCAAACCCGGGAATCAGGCTTTCGGATATGGTTGGCACATCGGGCATCACCGGCGAACGGGTCTTGCTGGTGACCGCCAAAGCCTTTAATGTGCCCGCCTTGACTGGTGATATCGCTGTGTTCAGCGTAGTGGTCGTGAACTGCGTGGCACCCGCGATCAGGTCGACCTGGGCGGGGGCAGTGCCCTTATAAGGTACGTGCACTGCCTCGCCGCCGGCGGCGCTTAATATATGCGCGGCAGTAAGGTGTTCGATGGCGCCCGTCCCGGACGAGGCATAGTTGAATTGACCAGGCGCCGCTTTCAACAGGCCGATCAGCTCCTTCGGGTTGTTAGCCTCGACTTTGGCATTGATCGCCAGCACCAGCGGCACCGCGGCGGTCAGGCTGACCGGAGCGAAATCCTTCAAGGGATCAAAGCCCACCTGCTTATAAACCCAGGGGGCGATGATAATGGACGAGGTGTTGTAAAGCAGGGTATAGCCATCGGCCGGCGCCTGCACCAGCGAAGCGGCGGCGATATTGCCCGCGGCGCCCGCCTTGTTTTCCACCACAATGGGCTGGCCCAGCTCTTTGCTGACTTGCTCGGAAACGATGCGTGCGACCACATCTGTCGGCCCGCCCGGCGCGAAGCCCACTAACAGCCGTACCGGTTTCTCGGGCCATTTTCCCGCGGCAAGGGCACTGCCCATGCCTATCAAGGCCAGCGCAGATACTGCACAAAAAGATGCAAGGATGCGGGTAGGTTTATTCATGTCTCACTCCAATGTTATAGAAAGTTCTCTGACTACAGTTTCAGACCGTTGCGATCGGATTCAGCGGCGATCCTACCGCGCCAGGCAAACGCAAGGGCGGCGCGGTAAGCATGAACGCATGGCGGCCATGCTCGTGCAGCCATGCGGCCAGCTCGGTCAGATGCCATAACTCGCCCAGATGAATGCCGAGCTTGAAAAGGCAATGCTCGTGCAGGGGTAGCAGCGCGTGGCAACCATCACCATGGAAGTCATAGGGCCGATGCTCGACCGCATAGTTATCGGCAATCAAGGCGGTCAGGCCGCTGCCGTCCACCCAGTCGCGCAAGCGCTTATCAGCACCGTCCAGCACCGCGCAAGACTGCGCGAGCCTTTCCGCATCCGGCTGGCCGTTCATGGTCAGGATCAGGTCTGCAAAACCTGTATGCAGGCAGACCATATCGCCACGCCGCACGTCGATCCGATCATGCTCGATGACATGCATCAAATCGTCGTAGCCGACCCGCCTGCGCGCATCGCCGAAATGACGGCGCAGGTCTATCATGACGGCACGCCCCTGTATGCCGTGCGTCGCCATGTGTTCTATACCCAGCCGATGGGCCCTGGACGAGCCGTCGGCCGTGTGGTCGGGATGGGAAAAATGGTCCTCCGGCCGGAAGCCGTTGTAGAAAACCATTTCCGCCTTGCCGTCACCGTCGGCGTCGAAATGCGAACCTATGTGCGACAAGGCATCCCATTGCGTGGAGTACTGCAGGCTCATGGTCACCATGTCATCACAGGCCACGTCGGTGGTATTGTGATCATGCCCGAATGAATGCAGAAATACAGGTTTCCCGTCGACGCGCTTGGTGGCGGTCAGCCTCGGGGGATGCCTGGCCGGGTTCAGTACATTTCCGCCCGGCAGGTCCAAAGGCAGGCTCAGGCTGAAAACCTTCCCGGCCTTGACTTCGTTGACTGCCTCCAGCACTTTTTCAGGCGTCAGCAGGTTTAATCGGCCCAATTGGTCGTCATCTCCGAATTCCCCCCAATTCGACCCCTCCGGCCTGTTTTTCCAGCGTCTTGCCACATCACTCTCCTTCATCCGACAGGGTTTTTAGTGTTGCGCCGTCAAGCGCGTATCGATGGTCTCGGCAGCAAGGCGTGCAAGCTCGTGCCGTTTGATTTTCTGAGTTTCCGTCTTCGGTATCTCGTCCACAAAGGCGAAGAAACGTGGAATCATGTAGCCGGCAATGCGTTCGGCCAGGAAGTCCTGTAGCGCTTGCGGCGCCACCAGATTCGCAGTCACGATCACAGCCTTCAGTTCTTCGCCCATGATCTCGTCCGGAATGCCCAGCACCGCGCAGTCTTTGACCGCCGGATGCTTCAGCAAGTGCTGCTCTATTTCCGTTGGGGCGATCATCTCGCCCCCGCGGCGTATCAGCTCCTTCACACGACCGTCGAAGTTCAGGTAGCCGTCCTCGTCCAGATAACCACGATCGCCGGTATACAGCCAGCCTTGCTTGAGCGTCGCCGCCGTGCTTTCAGGATTGTTCCAGTACTCGGTAAAGAACATGCCTGCCACAGAGGACGCCGCAGTGATCTCGCCTTTTTCACCCATCGGCAAGACATGTCCTTCTGGATCGCGTATCGCGATCTCGACCCCGCTACGCGGGCGCCCGACGGAGCCCACACGTTCGGCCTCCTGTGTATTCATCGTGACCCAGCCGCCGGTTTCCGTCATGCCATAAAGCTCACGCACCTTGATGCCGAAGCGGCTCTGCACTTCTCGCCATATACGTTCGGGCGCGCCCCCGCCGACGCACCACTTCAAGCGATGGTCATGACGCTCGCCCGGGTGCTGCTTTTCAAGAATGGATAAGACCGTACCCACGAAGGTAAAGCCCGTGGCGCCATACGCAACGGCGTCATCGAAGAATCGGCTGGCCGAGAACTTCGGCAGCAACACGAGCGTGGCTCCCGCATGGAGCGTCGACGTCACGGCGTACATTTGCGGATTGGCATGAAATAGCGGCAGAAAGACCATGATGCGATCATCCGCCCCGACACCCAGCGAACGGACCATATCGGTCCCGGCCTGCGCATAGGCCTGATGCGGCAGTACCGCGCCCTTGGGCAGGCCCGTGGTGCCGGAGGTGTAAAGAATGCTGTTGGGTGAAAGCGGATCGGGTTCTTGGCCACGCAGGCAACGGCCCAGCGGTTTCAAGCGCGGCGTTTCCATTTCCGGCCCGATCATCTCCTTGCGCAGCTTGCCCTCAAGGCTGTCAACATCCGCGCGTTTTGCCTGATATAGTTCGGGCTCTATCAACAAAACTTCCGCCTCGCTCTGACGCAGCGTATAGCGCAGCCCCTCTCCCACAAGGCCGACATTCAGCGGCACAGCGACAGCACCCAGTTCACTGACGGCAAACCAGCCCACCAGGAATGCCGGCCGGTTACCGCACAAGAGCGCAATACGGCTGCCGGACCCCACGCCGATGCCGCGCAACCGCTGTGCATAGGCGGATACCATGCCTGCCATCTCGCCATAAGTGATTTCGGTCTCGCCATAGACCAGAAACACTTTCTCCGGCTGTTCGGCGGCATGCAAATATAGATAATCGGTGATCACGCAGTATTCCTCCGCTGCTCCATTGCTTCCTTATCTACAGGCTGCATCTCCCGGCTAAACCGGAAAAGATATTTGCCTATGGTGTTCTTCAAGATCTCGGAAGAGCCGCCTGCTATCTCGTAGGCCTTCGCATCCCGCAGGTAGCGTCCGAATGCAGCGTTCTCGGTCACGCCATAGGCGCCGCAGATTTGCACTGCCTGCTCCGCCGTTCGGGTGGCGACACGGCTGGCCAACAGTTTGGCCTCGCTTGAATACCGTGCGATATCCTCATGCCTATCCAGAGACCGGCAGGCTTCGTATACCAGCAGCCGGGCCGCATCGATCTCAGCCATCATGTCGGCGAAGTACCACTGTATGCCCTGG
>JAEWEH010000215.1 GCA_023389535.1 Pseudomonadota bacterium | reverse complement strand
AACCTCCGTTGGCATCGAAGCAACTGGAATACAGAATGGCATCGTCCATCTTCAGGAAGCTTGCCAGTTCATGCTCCAGCGCTTTATGGCCGGTTTGCGTGCCGCAGATGAAGCGCACTGACGCCAGGCCGAATCCGGCTCGGTCCATGCCGTCCTTCGCGGCCTGGATCAGGCGCCTGTCATTGGCCAGCCCAAGGTAGTTGTTGGCGCAAAAATTCAGGACGGGCGCCCCATCCTGCAGGGAAACCTGGGCGGCTTGGGGGCTGGCCATGATGCGCTCTGCCTTGTAATAGCCTTCGTCGCGCAATTGCCCGATCTGGGCCTGCACATAGTCGATAAATGCGTCTTGCATGAACCACCCCCAGTTGAGTTTCGCCCGCCGCTACAACTTTACGCGGCCGCGAGCCCGGCGCCTGCCCGTCGCATCCGGCCGCCCTGCTTGATCCAGATGAACGCCAGGATCAGGAAGGCCGGAATATAGATCCAGAATTCCGACGGCCGATTCGGGTTCGGCACCTTGACCTCGGCAATGTCCCAGCCTTGCTCCCAGCCGGCGCGCCGCGCCTGGCTGCCGAAGCGCACCGACGCGATCTGCGCCTGATCGCCCATGGCCATGACGGTCAGGCCGGCGGCGGACAAGCGCTGCAGGCCCGCAGCATCGCCTGTCGCGTTGCTGCCCTCCGGCAAGGCCGGTAAGGGCACGGCCACCGTTTTGCGCAATTCATCGCCTTCCAGATTCATGCCCGACAGCACGGCCACCAGCCGGCCCTTCTCCGGCATGTCCGCAGCGATCTTGAGCAATTGCGCCGCGGGCCGCGTTTCGTATTTGCTGGCAAGGTGATTCATGAACCAGTCAGGCCGGAACAGCATGAAGGTCACCAGCAGCAATAATACGACTTCCAGCCACGTGGCCTTGATGCGCATCCACCGCATCGTTGCCGCAGCAAAGGTCAAGGAAGCCAGGGTGGCCCCGCCCACGACCAGCACCAGTTCACCCCATCCTTCCACATCGATGAGCAGCAGCAACGGATTGAAGATGAACATGAAGGGCAGTACGGCCGTGCGCATGGCGTACGTCACGCCTTGCACGCCCGTTTTGATGGGATCCTCGCCGGAAATCGCCGCGGCGGCGAAGGTCGCCAGGCCCACAGGCGGCGTGATATCGGCCATGATCCCGTAATAGAAGACGAACATGTGTACGGCGATCAGGGGAATGACGATGCCGCTTTGCGCCCCCAGTTCCACCACCACCGGCGCCATCAACGTCGCCATCAGGATATAGTTCGCCGTGGTCGGCATGCCCAGGCCCAGGACCAGGCAGACGGCCGCCGTGAAGAACAGCATGGCCAGCACACTGCCCATGGACACCAGCTCGACGAAAGCCGTCATGCGCAGGCCCAGGCCCGTCAAGGTAATGGCGCCGACAATCAGGCCCGCCGTGCCGCAAGCAATGGCGATGCCTATCATGTTGCGCGCACCTTCCTGCAGGCCGGTAATCGTGTCCGACCAGCCCGTCCGCAAGGCCGGCGACACGGCCTGCTTGCGGAACCAGGCGATCAGCGGCCTTTGGGTCAGCATCTGCACCACCATGGACACGACCGCCCAGAACGCCGACAGGCCTGCGGAAAGCTGCTCCACCGTCAGGCACCAGACCAGGATGCCGATCGGAATCAGGAAATACAGCCCCGAGCGCACCGTGGGCCAGGTTTCGGGACGCACGGGATTGGTGATGTTGATGTCGGTGGGAAGATCGGGATGCATGGCGGATACGCGCAGCAGCCACAGGTACAGCGCCACCAGCATGGCGGTCAGCACCCAGATGGCGGCCGCGCCGGCCACGGCCTGCACGCCGACGCCTATCCAGTAAACCAGCCCCATGACGATAATGGAACCGGCGATGCCCATGCCCCATCCCGCCATCTTCTGCAGTAAAGTGCGGGGCTGCCCAGAGGACATCATGGGCTGTATGCCCAGCTTCAGCGCCTCGAGATGCACGATATAGAACAAGGCGATGTAGGAAATGCTTGCAGGCAGCAGAGCGTGGCGGATGATGTCCGTATAGGGTATGCCTACATATTCGATCATCAGAAAAGCGGCCGCGCCCATGACGGGCGGCATAATCTGGCCATTGACTGAAGATGCCGTTTCAATCGCCCCGGCGCGGATGCCGCCATAGCCGGCCTTTTTCATCAGCGGAATCGTGAAGATGCCACCGGTGACCACGTTGGCCACCGACGACGCGGAGACGATCCCATTGACGGCGGAGGACACCACCGCCACTTTGGCCGGGCCGCCCCGCAAGTGCCCCAGCAACGCAAAGGACACCTGCATCATGTAATTACCCGCGCCACAGCGATCCAGCAGGGACCCCAGCAGCACGAAAATGAAAATATAGGAGACCGACACGCCCAGGGCGACGCCGTACACCCCCTCCGTGGTCAGCCACATATGGGACACCAGGCGCTCGATGGAAGCACCGCGGTGCGCCAAAGCGTCGGGCAGCCATGGACCCAGGAACACGTAGGCGACAAAAACTGCGCCCAACACGGCCATGGGCGCGCCCAGCGCCCGCCGTGTGACTTCAAGAAGCAGCACCAGCCCGACCGCAGCCACGGTGATGTCCAGGGTGGTCGGTATGCCGGGCCGCGAGGCCAATTCTTTATAGAACAGGTACAGATAGGCGCCGCAAAATCCGGCGACCACAGCAAATACCCAGTCGAGCAGCGGCATGCGGTCGCGCGGCGAGCTTTTGCGCGCCGGGTAGGCCAGGTAGCCCAGGAACATGGCGATGCCAAGATGCAAGGCGCGCGCCTCGGTATCGTTGAAGATGCCAAAGTTCAGGGCGAAGGGCAATGGGGACGCGTACCATAGCTGGAAAAGCGACCAGGCGATCGCTCCCCAAAAAAGAACTGCGCCGGTGACGCCTCCTACGGTGCGCCCTCCGCGGTCGACGTCGGCGACCAGTTGTTCGAGTTCTGCGTTGGTCTGTTGCGTGCCAACGGACGGCGGGGATGTCGTACCCATGCTTGCTTCCCTAATGGTGTTGCGATGGCTATCGCAGGCGATATGCCCTGCGATATGTAGTGTGCTGTCTGGCTAAACAAACAGCACACTACACGGGCGGCTCGTGGCCGCCCGCTTGTTGCGTTACATGCGCCCGGGGCCCCCGGACGCATGCTTGCTGCGCGCTTACTACTGCTGTTACAGCAAACCCTTTTCTTTGAAATACTTTTCGGCGCCCGGGTGCAGGGGCGCGGACAAGCCGTTCTTGACCATGTCCTTGGCTTCCAGATGCCCGAATGCGGGGTGCAGCTTTTTGAAGTCGTCGAAGTTGTCGAACACGGCCTTGACGATCAGGTATACCGTTTCTTCAGGAACGTCGGCCGAGGTGACGAAGGTGGCCAGCACGCCGTAGGTGTTGGTTTCCTGCGGGTTGCCCGGATACAGGCCGGCGGGAATGGTGGCCTTGGCGTAGTAGGGATAATCCGCCACCAGCTTGTCCACCACAGGCCCCGTCAGCGACATCAGCTGCGCGCCGCAAGTCGTGGTGGGGTCCTGGATATTGGCGGACGGGTGTCCGACGCCATACATGAAGCCGTCGATCTTGCCGTCGCACAGTGCCGGACCGTGTTCATCGGGGCGCAATTCCGACGCCAGCGAGAAAAAGCTCAGGTCTACGC
>JAEWEH010000084.1 GCA_023389535.1 Pseudomonadota bacterium | reverse complement strand
GGGCCAGAGGGCGGGCGGGCCTGGCAGTATCCGGCGGCCGTTCGCCGGCGGCGCTGTTCGACCGCTTGAGCAAGACCGGCCTGCCCTGGAACCAGATCAGCATCTCGCTGGTGGACGAACGCTTCGTCGAACCCGAATCACCCGACAGCAACGAGCGCCTGGTACGCAGCCATCTGCTGACAGGCCTAGCCGCCCAGGCGCATTTCACCGGGCTGGTCAGCCACCCCTTCGATATCGCGCGTAGCGTCGCGCAGGCCAACCAGCAGCAAGGTGAGTTGTCACTCGTCATTCTGGGCATGGGGGACGACGGCCATACCGCTTCGCTATTCCCCGATGCCCCGCAATTGCCCCAAGCCCTGGACCCATCCCAGACGGCGCGCTACATGGCAGTATCGCCTCCCGCCGCGCCACACGAGCGTATCAGCATGACTCTGGCCGCCATCCTTGGCGCAGGCCGTATCATGTTGCATATTTCGGGGCAGGCCAAGCGCCAGACGTTCGAACGCGCCACACGCGCGATCACACCGGCGCTGCCCATCAGCTACATCATCCATCAACACGGAGCCCCCTTCGATGTCTACTGGCACCCCTGAACAGCCGCTGCACCTGGTCGCCGATGTCGGAGGCACGCACGCCCGTTTTGCCCTTTGCCGCTCCGTCGCCGACATCGACCACATCAGCAAGGTCAAGACCGCCGATTTCCCCACGCTGCAGCAGGCCATACAGCGATATCTGGACCAGCTGGGCAATCCGCCGGTGGACAGCGCGGCCGTCGGCATTGCCAACCCTGTGGTGGGTGATCACGTCAAGATGACGAACTCGCCCTGGGGATTTTCGATAGAGGAGGCACGGCAGACGCTGGGCCTGCGTGCCTTGCATGTCATCAACGACTTCACCGCGCTGGCGCTGGCGCTGCCGCACCTGGACGACCAATCACTGCGTCGGGTGGGCGGCGCCATGGCCGGGGTGCGAGGGACGCCGCTGGGCGTCATCGGTCCCGGGACGGGAATGGGCGTATCGGGCCTGATCCCCATGCCGGGAGGCGGCTGGATACCATTGGCCAGCGAAGGCGGGCACGCCAGTTTCGCGCCCGCCGACAACAGGGAGGCCATGCTATGGCAAGCGGCGCATAAAGAATATGGCCACGTTTCCACCGAAAGACTGGTCTCCGGGCCCGGGCTGGTGTTCATGTACCGCCATATTTGCGAGCACAAGGGGCAGACGCCCCGGGACTATTCCCCGGCCGACATCAGCCGCCTGGCCATGGCGGGCGAAGACCCCGGCTGCGCCGCCGCACTGGAAACCTTCTGTGCCATTCTGGGCACCGCCGCCAGCAACCTGGCCTTGACGCTGGGCGCGCGCGGCGGCATTTATATCGGCGGCGGCATCGTTCCCAAACTGGGTGATTATTTCCTGCAATCGCCGTTCCGCAGCCGTTTCGAAGACAAGGGGCGGTTTGCGGAATACCTGGCCGCCATTCCCGTTTATGTCATCGTCGACGACTATCCGGCCCTGGTAGGCGCCGCCGCTTATCTGGACACATGCAAACATGGGTGACACCATCAAGGCCGAGATCAAGCGCAAGTTGCATGACTTTAGCGCCGCCGAAAAAAAAGTAGCCACGCTGGTACTGGAACAGACCCACAACATCTCCAAGCTGGCACTGGCCGATGTCGCCCGCATGGCGCAGGTCAGTGAACCGACCGTCATCCGCTTTTGCCGGACCATGGGGCACAGGGGCTGGCCGGACTTCAAGATCAAGCTGGCCGCGGGGCTGATGTCGGGGGTACCTTATGTGCACGCCACGCTGACGCCGCAGGATGACACCGCCATGCTGGCGGCCAAAGTCATGGACAATGCAGTGTCCGCCTTGTTGCGGGTACGCAATGACATCGACGCCGCCTACATCGACGCGGCGATCGACTTGCTGATCCACGCCCGGCGCATAGAGTTCTACGGCGTTGGAAACTCCGGCATCGTCGCAGCGGATGCCCAGCATAAGTTTTTTCGCTTCGACTTTTCCACCGTCGCCTATTCAGACAGCCATGTACAGCTGATGGCGGCTTCATTGCTGGATGAGCGCGATGTACTGGTCGCCATCTCGCACTCGGGCCGGTCCACGGAACTACTGGATGCGGTGCGGCGCGCACGCGCGAACGGCTGCCCTGTGGTCGCCATCACCGCATCGAACACGCCTTTGGCGCGTCTGGCGACGGTTTTGCTACGGGCCGACACGCAAGAAGACACCGACTTGTACAGCCCCATGATTTCACGGCTGGCACACCTGGCGCTGATCGATGTCCTGGCCCTGGGAGTCGCCGTCAGACAAGGCCAGGGCGCCAGCCGTCTATTGAAGAAAACCAAACAAAGCCTGCAAACGAAACGCCAAGCATGAACAATCGCCTGATCTCGACCGACCTGCCGCTCGCGGAATTCATCCGCAAACTACCGAAGGCGGAACTGCATTTGCACATAGAGGGCACGCTGGAACCGGAATTGATATTCCAGCTGGCGCAGCGCAACCGCATATCGCTGCCTTACCCCTCGGTCCAGGCCCTGCGAGACGCATATCGCTTCCAGGACCTGCAGTCTTTCCTGGACCTGTACTACGCCGGCGCAAGCGTCCTGTGCACTGAAGACGACTTTTACGACATGACCGCGGCCTATCTGCGCCGCGCAGCGGCAGATGGTGTCGCGCATGCTGAAATCATGTTCGATCCGCAAACCCACACGGAACGCGGCATCCCGATGGAGACCATATTCGCCGGCATTGCGCGGGCGCTGCGGGAAGCGCGCTCCGGCGGCATGAGCAGTGTGCTGATCCTGAGTTTCTTGCGGCATCTTAGCGAAGAAGATGCCTTTGCCACATTGGAAACCGCCCTGCCCTTGCGGGCGCAATACGCCGACTTATGGGTAGGCATAGGGCTGGATTCGGCGGAGCGCGGCAATCCGCCGGCAAAATTTTCCGCCATATACCGACGCTGCAGGCAGCTTGGATTCCGCCTGACCGCTCACGCCGGGGAAGAAGGCCCGCCGTCGTATGTAAGGGACGCGCTGGATCTGCTGCACGTAGAGCGGATAGATCATGGCGTTCGCAGCGAAGAAGACCCGGCCCTGATGCAAAGGCTGATCGAAGCGCGTATACCGCTGACCGTATGCCCCATGTCGAATTTGAAACTGCGAGTAGTGGATGACTTGCGCCAGCATAATCTTGCGCGCTTGTTGCGGCAGGGCGCGATGGTCACCATCAATTCCGACGACCCGGCCTATTTTGGCGCTTACGTGGCGGACAATTATCTGGCCAGCGCACAAGCCATGGATCTGAGCCGCGCAGAACTGACCCAGCTTGCGCGTAACAGCATCTTGGCGTCGTTCCTGCCGGAAACCAGCAAAGCAGAACTGCTGAGCCGCCTGGAAGCTTATGCCGGCTCCGCCGGCGCCCTGCCCTGATCCGTCGGCTGCATGTTTCTTTTCCCAGCCACAGCCAGTCCCGCACTATCTGTCGCCGAAAGCCGGACGCGCTTAAAAATGTTCAGCCCTTAAATCGCTGCAGCCACACAACAAAAAAGCCCACCTTGCGGTGGGCTTTCATCACTACATTGTGTCCAATGGGATCAGAAGATCCTGATTAGATCACTTGTATGGATTTGGCTTGGGGGCCCTTCTGACCTTCGGCAGCCACGAAAGAGACACGCTGGTTCTCTTCGAGCGACTTGAAGCCGGTGCCGAGAATATCCGAATGGTGAGCGAACAAATCCTTGCCGCCCGACTCGGGCTTGATGAAGCCGTAGCCTTTTTCGTTGTTGAACCACTTAACAATACCAGTTTCTGTTTGCATTTCCGCAATCCCTAAAATAAACGAGCGACACGCCCAGGTAGAAGACTGTCAAGGTGTAGAGATTGGAGCAAAAAAGTACTGTTTGGGGTACTGGATTTTTGTACTAACATCAACGAACTTGAAAATCTGGGTCGATTATTATACATAAAGTGGGAAAAAGTCAACCCCAAGGCCATATCCCCTCGCCAGGCACGCGCATTGCTCGAACCGCTAAGCAATGAGCATCCCGGCCTTCTTTTGGCCGGCCACGCAAGCAGGAGGCACTTCATGCAACAGTCCATCAGCCATAGACCCGACCATCAGCGCGATCCGGATATCGACATACCGCCCAAGCCAGGGCAGCCCATGCCGAACCCCGAGAATCCCGACCTGCCCGGCACCACACCACCGGATCCGGACGATCCCGGCCAGGGCCAGCCCATCCCGCCGGAAATGGATACCACCAAACCAAGACTTCGAATCAATTGCGAAGGATGCGGCGCACAAAGAAAAACCGCCTAGGAAGTTGGCCCCTAGGCGGTTCTAACCAGTGAAAACACTGGGTAATTCTGGCGCGGCTGGCAGGATTCGAACCCACGACCCCTTGGTTCGTAGCCAAGTACTCTATCCAACTGAGCTACAGCCGCTGCGAAAGAGGCGTAACTATAACATAGTTTTTTTCGCGTGTCTTGCAAGGGCATGTTCCAGCCCTGACGCGACCCCTTGGTGCGTAGCCAAGTACTCCCTATCCGCCCCGCACCGTTTTTGCTGCCCCACCAATGGGCCCTCAGGAAGGCGGTCCTACTTGCGCGAGATGTATTTATTTCCCTCTATATAAAAGCGCAAGGGCTTGTGCGCCCATTCACCCGCATAATCCACGCCTACCCGTGGACGGGCGACGATGTTCGGAGCGCCCGGCTCGGAAGGTTCGGATACGAAAAAGTCGTCACTGCACAGGTCATGGCCATAGTGACTGCGGTCAATGCCCATGGCCTTACACAGACGCCCGGGGCCGCTGGCATTCACCGGGAGATGGGCAACCGGCTCCAGCGCGCGCAACAAGACGGCCGCGCCTGTGCCGTCCGCCTCGGTGACCACATTCATGCAGTGGTGCATGCCGTAAATCAGGTAGACGTAGGCGTATCCGGGCGGGCCAAACATGACCCGGGTGCGGGGTGTAAGACCTTTGGAAGTATGTGCCGCCAAATCATGGGGGCCCAAGTAGGCCTCTACTTCGACGATGCGGCCTATGCGCCGCGTACCGCCGATGTCGTGCACCAGTAATTTGCCCAGCAAATCCCGGGCGACCTGGACGGTGTCGCGATCGTAGAAATCTCGAGGAAGGCTATGCATGACAGCATGAGTATAAGGGATGGGATGCGTCGGCCGGGCTTCCAGCGCAATGACCGGCGGCGGCCGGAACGCCGCTTGCTGCTACGAATGCTCGCATGTTCACGCAACGCCGGACATGGGTTTTGCATCCCCCCGTTTGATGCCAGATCAAAGAACCATGCCGAACCAAAAAAGCCACGGAGAGACCACTATGGCAACCAGCAAGAAGCCGCCCACCGACAAATCCCAGCCATCCGGCGTGGCACCGCCCGCCGCTGCCGACACTGCGTTCGGCGCGACCGACAGTGGCCCGGCCCGCCCTCCAGCGGTTGCTGGCGGCAAACCGGCCGGCGTGCGCAAGGCCGCGGAAGTGGCAGATATGGCCCAGGGCATGCCCTACAACCCGACCAAGGCCAGCGAACATGGCCATGAAAATGCCTTGGCGCCGCAGCCAGGAGCCGTATCCAAGCCTGCGTCCCCGGTGGCAACCGGCAGTACGCTGTCGGAAACCAATGAAAATGCGAAATACGGTAAACCGGCGCAACCGGGCGTCAATGCGGCAGGCGGCTCCCTGGAGCGCGTGCGCGCGGACTCATCGGAACAAATGCTGACCACCAACCAGGGGGTGCTGGTATCCGACAATCAGAACTCGCTTAAGGCCGGCTTGCGCGGTCCGGCGCTGCTGAAAGACTTTATCCTGCGTGAAAAGCTTACCCACTTCGATCACGAAAGGATACCCGAACGGGTCGTGCATGCCAGAGGCTCCGGTGCGCATGGCTATTTTGAATGCTACAAACCGTTGACAGAGGTGACTTACGCCGCGCCCTTCAGAGAAGCAGGCAAGATCACACCCGTTTTCGTGCGCTTCTCGACGGTTGCGGGCGAACGGGGTTCGAAAGACACCGCGCGCGATGTACGCGGTTTCGCGGTGAAGTTTTATACCGAAGAAGGCAATTGGGACCTGGTCGGCAACAACATGCCGGTCTTTTTCATTCAGGATGCAATGAAATTCCCGGACCTGGTGCATGCGGTCAAGCCCGAGCCGCATCATGCCATGCCCCAGGCGGCCTCGGCCCACGATACCTTGTGGGACTTCATTTCCTTGATGCCCGAATCTGCCCACATGATGATGTGGCTGATGTCGGACCGCGCCATACCGCGCAGCTTTCGCATGATGCAGGGCTTCGGGGTCCACACATTCCGCTTCGTCAACGAGGCGGGCGAGTCGACCTTCGTCAAATTTCACTGGAGCCCGATGCTGGGCACGCATTCCATGGTGTGGGACGAGGCCGTGAAGGTTGCCGGCGCCGACCCGGATTTCCACCGGCGGGATCTATGGGAGGCCATCGATTCGGGTGAGTATCCCGAATGGGAACTGGGTGTACAGCTATTCAGCGAAGCCGATGCGGAAAACTTCAGCTTCGATGTCCTGGACTCGACCAAGATCGTGCCTGAAGAGCTGGTACCGGTGCAGCCCATAGGCCGCATGGTATTGAACCGCAACCCCGACAACTTCTTCGCGGAAACAGAGCAAGTGGCATTTTGCGCGGCACATGTCATCCCGGGGCTGGACTTTACCAACGATCCCTTGCTTGCCGGCCGCATCCATTCCTATATTGATACGCAGCTTACCCGGCTGGGCGGCCCCAATTTCCATGAACTGCCTATCAATGCGCCGCTGGCCCCGGTGCATAATAACCAGCGCGACGGCATGCACCGGCAGGCCATACACCGCGGCCGCGCCGCTTACGAGCCCAACTCCCTGGGTGGGGGCTGTCCTTTCCAGGCAGGCACCGCCGGCTTCGTCTCTTTCCCCGAACCCGTGCAGCAGGACGAAGTGCGCGGCAAACCTGAAAAATTCGCCGAGCATTACAACCAGGCGACACTTTTCTATGAAAGCCAGTCGGAAAGCGAAAAACGACATATTGCGGCCGCCTATCGTTTTGAGCTCAGCAAGGTGACTGTGGCGGCGGTGCGCCAACGCATGGTCTCCATGTTGCGCAATGCTTCCGAAGAATTGGCGGCGCAGGTGGCAGCAGGGCTGGGCATGGAACTGCCGCCGGCCATGCCCAAGGCCATGGACAGCCCCCCGGCGCCGGAAGTGACCAAGTCCCCAGCACTTTCGCTCATGGCGCGGCCAGGCAAGCTGGACATCCGGACTCGCAAGGTCGCGATCATGGTGGCTGATGGCGTCGACGCATCTTCGCTGTGGAACACGGCCAATGCCCTGATGGCCGAAGGCGCCGTCGTACGGCTGGTGGGGCCTCATATCGGCTTGCTCAAGGCTGCCGATGGCAGCATCGTCGATGCGGATGCTTCCCTGGAGAATCAGCCGGCGGTGCTGTTCGACGGCGTGGCGGTGCCCGGCGGGGAGGCGGCGATCGACACGCTCCTGGCCAATGGCCAGGCTCGGGAATTCTTGCGTGACCAATATCGGCATTGCAAAGCGATCGCCGCCTTTGGCGGCGCCGCTGCGCTGCTGGAGGCTGCGGGCATTCCCGTGGATACGGTGGATGCCGGCTTGTTCGTGACTGAAGGCGATGGCAGTGACGTCCTCGGCCAATTCATTCAGGCGCTCGCCGCACATCGGAATTTTCAGCGCGAATCCGACCCCCCGGTCGTTTAAGGAGCAGGCCGCAACGGCGTAAAATCAGGCCATGCCGCCAGGCGCCGTTTCCGGCCTGGCGGCCCTATTGCTATAGGATGCAACAATGGCCCGCGCCGCTTTTTCTTACGACTATGCCCGCATCGAGACCGTAGTGTCGGGCTTTGTGCCAGCGTGGCGTCGCACCGGCTTCGACGCCGTGGTCGCTATTGCACGCGGCGGGCTGGTGCCTGCGGTCATGGCAGCAACCGATCTTTGCCTGCCTTTGCACGCGGTGTCGTATGACCGGAGCCGGCGCGTTGTCTCATGGTATACCTCCAGCCGGCCGCCCGCCTCGTCAAGGGTATTGCTGGTGGAAGACGTGGCCGGACGCGGCACCACCCTGGCCGACAGCCTGGATTTTCTGCGCAGACAAGGGTATTGCGTGTTCGTGTTCACCCTGGCTTACGACGCCGAATCGCGTGTACGCCCTGACTACGGGCTTGAAATGCCCGCCGGCTTCCGCGCCTGGTTTCCGTGGGAAAGAACCTCCATCACAGCAGCTTTCGATGCCCGCCCGCACGCTTCCGACATCGCTGAATATGAATTTGCATCCTGGGCCATAGACCTGGACGGCGTGCTGCTCATGGACCTTCCCGAAGAGCAATATGCACAGGCGCTGCACGACACGCTGGCCCAGCGTGATTTGCTGCCGCCCAGCGAAACATTGCCCAGCCTGGATCTTAGCCAAGTGACCATCATCACCGGCAGGCCCGAGCAGGACCGCCAGCGTACACAAGTCTGGCTGGACCGCCACGGCTTTCATGGATCCCTGATCATGCGCGACGAAAGCCGGCATACCACAGCGCAAACAGCAGAACATAAAGCGCAAGCCCTATTGTCCCGTTGCCACACCCATTTCATTGAAAGCTGCCCTATGCAAGCTCTGACCATCGCCCAGCAGGCGAAAGTGGCGAGGATCATCTGGTGGAACGGCGGCAAGGCCTTGCTGGTCTACGCCAATGAGGTGGAGCACCTGAATCTGGCCTGATCATCCCTGCTGGGCCGCAACGGACCAAGCATGGCGCACTTGTAGTATTTTTGATTACGATGCATTATTTCGTCGCCTAAATTACCAAATACATCGGGGGAGTCCGTTTTGCCTAGCCCATCCACCATTACCTGCGTCGAGGATTTTCGGCGCCTGGCCCTGCGGCGCGTGCCCAGAATGTTTTACGACTATGCAGACTCGGGTTCCTGGACGGAAGGCACTTACCGCTCCAACGAAACGGACTTCCACCGTCTGAAATTCCGCCAGCGCGTGGCCGTCGATATCGAAAAACGCAGCCACCGGTCCTCCATGATAGGCATCGACGTCGCCATGCCCGTGGCCATCGCTCCTACGGGCTTGACCGGCATGCAGCACGCCGACGGGGAAATCCTGGGCGCCAAGGCGGCAGAGAAATTCGGCATTCCTTTCACGCTCTCGACCATGAGCATCTGTTCGATCGAAGACATTGCCGCCCATACCCACAAACCGTTCTGGTTCCAGCTTTACGTCATGCGTGATCGGGACTTCATGGAACGCCTGATCGACCGGGCCAAGGCGGCGAACTGCTCGGCCCTGGTGCTTACGCTGGACCTGCAAGTATTGGGGCAGCGCCATAAAGACATCAAAAATGGCTTGTCCACACCGCCCAAGCCCACACTGACCAACCTGATCAATCTTGCCACCAAGCCGCGCTGGTGCCTGAATATGCTGGGCACCAAGCGACGCTCGTTCGGCAATATTGTGGGCCATGCCAAAGGGGTCAGCGACCTGTCCTCGCTATCGTCCTGGACGGCGGAACAGTTCGATCCGCGGCTTAGCTGGAAAGATATCGAGTGGATCAAGGAGCGTTGGGGCGGCAAGCTGGTGCTCAAAGGCATCATGGATGCCCAGGACGCCCGGCTGGCCGTGGAGTCGGGCGCCGACGCACTCATTGTTTCCAACCATGGCGGCCGGCAGCTGGACGGCGCCCCTTCGTCCATTTCGGCCGTTCCCGCGATTGCCCATGCAGTCGGCAAGGAAATCGAAGTCTGGATGGATGGCGGGATACGCTCCGGCCAGGACGTGTTGAAGGCTATTGCCCTGGGCGCCAAAGGCACCATGATAGGCCGGTCCTTCCTGTATTCCCTGGGGGCCATGGGCGAAGCCGGTGTCCTGCGCTGCCTGCAGATCATCGCCAACGAACTGGATATCACCATGGGTTTTTGCGGGCATACGGACATCCACAAGATAGACCGGTCGATCTTGCTGAACCCGGAAATCTTCGACTAAGGCGCCGTACCCTATTCTTGCAGGCTGGCGGCCGCCGGTAAGGCGTCGCGCCGGCCGATTCAAGCCGGCGGATTGATCATCGCCGCAGTCAGGCGCGGGCGGTTCTCATCCACTTCAGGCAAGGGCTCGACCATCTGCATCGTTTGCCGGCTACGCTGCGCCAATAACTGATACTGCCGCGTGCCGAAAGACTTTTGCGCTATTTCGGCTTCCGACAGTTCCCGCAGGATGCGCGCAGGCGCCCCCACCACCAGACTGCGCGGCGGTATAGTCAAACCTGCCTTCACGAAAGCCATGGCGGCAACGATGCTGGCTTCGCCGACCACCGCCTGATCCATCACCACCGCATTCATCCCGACCATCGCATTGCGCCCTATCGTGCAGCCATGCAGCACGGCGCCATGGCCGATATGGCCATCCACATCCACAATGCTGTCGTTCTCTGCCACGCCGTGGATCACGCAGCAATCCTGAATGTTGGAGCCCTCTTTCATCTCGATGCGGCCGAAGTCGCCACGCAGGCTGGCCAAGGGGCCGACATAAACCCCCGGCCCGATGATGACATCACCGATCAGTACCGCGGTGGGATGGACGAAAGCCGAAGGATGCACAACCGGGGTGATGCCGTTTATCGTGTAGACCTTGAACATGCTGGCGAGACTCCTTGGCGTGTGGATGGCCCGTACGGGTCGGATGAAACGGCCAATGTACCAGCAAGAAAGTACGACGGGCAATGCGTATCCCCCAGCGCCAGGCGCCCTTTTGTCGCACGATTGAAACCTGGCGCTGTCAACATGGCAAGGCCTTCAACTGACAGGAACACGTCTTATGGATACTTCCCCGGCAAGCTCTGCGCCCGTCCGAAACTGGAAAGGCAAGCCCTACACCGTCCCCCTGGAAATGCGCAACGCACTGAAACGCGCCAACGAGGCTCAACCCGCCTTGATCTCGTTACATCGGAAAGCGGCCGTGCCGCTAAGGGAAGAAAAGGATCGCGCAGACGAACGCCGGTAACCCAACTGGCCATCCCGCGCAAGCGGGATGGCCAAATCAGCTACAGGGGTTCGGCTGGAAGAGATGATACCTGGCGACCGTTAAGCGCTGGAGCCGCCGCGACCGAAACAGTCGAAAGACACCCTGCACAGGATACGGTGCAGCCACGCCTTCCAGGCGCGCCGCTGTGCGGGTTCGACCCCTGCCGCGGCAACCAGGATCAGCAAAAACACCGCACCGGCGCCCAGGGTGGCGAGGGTAACGACTAAAAGAGGGACAAGCAAATGGTTCATGTTCGCACCTCCTAAGTGATTACCCTAATTCTACGTCAAATTGCGGTGTTTGTTGAGACCCGGTGGGCCAAGCAGATATCGGCGAACGGCCGCCCTCTTTTTCTAGCCCGGTCGCGCCGCCATTATTCTTTCTGACGATTGAGCGCCGCGATCAGGCCGTCCATGCCGTTTCGGGAAATCTGCTCTGAAAACTGGTTCCTGTAACTCTGGATCAGCCAGATGCCTTCCACGCTTACAT
>JAEWEH010000015.1 GCA_023389535.1 Pseudomonadota bacterium | reverse complement strand
CCACCATGCAGGGGAAAGGCCAGACTTCGCCGATCTCGTAGATCTGCGTAACCGGTGCGATCAATTGGGCGATGCGCGCCTGCGGTTCGAAGAGGAATGCGGCGTCCACGCGCTTGCCGACCAGCGACTGCACGGCCACCTGGGGACTGACGCCCATGATGGACAAGTCGTCCGGCTTCAGGCCCGCGTCTTTCAGCACCACCCCGCGCAGCACCGTGTCGGCCGTGCTGCCTTCTTTTTGTGATGCCAGGGTGTGGCCCTTCAGACCATTGACGTCCTTGATGCCGGTGTCGTCGCGCACCAGAATGGCATGGAAGCCGTGCTGGGCGCCGCCCACCACTTTCAGATCCGCGCCTTTGGACGACCAGGAAGCGGCATTGGTAAAGCCCAACACGCCGGTATCCAGCTGACCGCCCACAATGGCCTTGATCAGGTCGGTGCCCGATTTGAACTCGATCAGCTCTACATCAAGGCCGTGCTTCTTGTAGAAACCGCCCTCGTAGGCAGCGATGGCCTGCGCGTCGTCCATGACGCGCAGGTAGCCAACCTTGAATTTATCGGCGGCAACCGCCTGGCCTGCCAAGGCAAAGACGGCCAATACGGGCAACAACAAACGTGACAGCTTCATGCTTCCATTTCCTCTAGTGCAGCGGGTTCGCCTTGTTCGGCGTGGATTCCCAATAGGCTTAGAATTTCTCGGCGCATGCCGGCAAATTCGGATAAGTCATGCGTTTTTTCATGGCGCGCCAGGCGGAATTCTTTCAGTACCGTCGCGGGGCGCGCGCTAAACACCAGGATGCGGTCGGCCAAGAACAAGGCCTCGTCGACGTCATGGGTGACGAGCAGGACCGTCGGTCCGGCTTCGCGTATCAGTTGACGCAGGACGTCCTGTAGCGTCATGCGCGTCAACGCATCCAGTGCACCGAACGGCTCGTCGAGCAGCAAGGCCTTGGGGTGTGAAATGAACGCGCGCGCCAGTGCGGCCCGCTGGCGCATGCCCCCGGACACCTGATGGGGGTAATACGCTTCGAAACCTTGCAGTTTGACTTTGGATAGCCATTGCCGCGCGTTGTCGATGCTTTTACGCTTATCAATGCCTTGCAATTCCAGCGCCAAGGCGACGTTCTGCTCCAGGGTCAGCCAAGGATAGAGCGCGTTTTCCTGGAACATCAGCGTGCGTTCAGGGTGGGGCCCTTGCACTGGAGCACCGTCGGCCAGTATGGCGCCCTGGCTGGGCTTTTCAAGGCCAGCGGCAATGTGCAGCAAGGTCGATTTCCCGCAGCCGGACGGCCCGACCAACGCGACAAGTTCGCCGTCGTCGATGTCGCGACTGAAGTCCTGGATGACACGCAAGCCCGAGAAATCTTTTTGTATATTCTGGAAAGACAGCTTCATAGTAAAGTGTTCACCGATTTGGTTATATTGAACTTTACTGAGTGCGCTAATGCCTCACAAGAATTTTTATTGTCTTTATATATAAGATCGGGAAATATAAGCCGGATGCAGCGTTTGAATCAGGTACGCCCGGCCGCCCCTCCTCGACGTAGCCACACATACGCGTGCTCAGATGCCAGGGCAGTCTAAGCTCCGGTCTGTCTAAGATTTACGACGCCCTGACGTTGTTTGATTGCATCAGCCATGTGCGGCGCTGCAGAAAATTTTAGCCGCGCCGGGCCGCCTCGATCGTGGCGATATCGATCTTTTTCATTTCCATCATCGCGGCGAACGCCCGTTTGGCGGCCGCTGGGTCAGGGTCGGTGATTGCATCCATCAAGACACGCGGGGTGATCTGCCATGACAGCCCCCACTTGTCCTTGCACCAGCCGCAGGCGCTTTCCTGGCCGCCATTGTCGACGATGGCGTTCCACAAGCGATCGGTCTCGGCCTGATCGTCGGTCGCCACCTGGAACGAAAAGGCCTCGTTGTGCGTGAATGCCGGCCCACCGTTCAGACCGAGGCAAGGGATGCCCATTACTTTGAACTCGACCGTCAGGACATCGCCCTCTTTCCCGGAGGGAAAGTCGCCGGGCGCGCGATGAACCGCTTCCACCGCACTGTCCGGGAACGTGTCGGCGTAGAAAGTCGCAGCATCCAGAGCAGTGCCGTCATACCAGAGACAAACTGTGTTCTTGGCCATCATCTTGGTTCTCCTTGATCCAGGTTCTCGATATCGCCCGCCTCCTTCGGCACGGCGGACTGCGGTGGAATGGGCGGTGTCAGCACCGATGCGGTGGCGGTCTCGGTGGAAAATGTGAGGAAGGCCAGGTGGGCCTCGTAGCGCTCGAGCACGTCGTCGATCACCTGCTGCTTGGTCAGGCCCATCAGGTCGTAGCCGCCCGAACCTGTCTGCGTGAATACCTCGAGCCTGTAGTAGACATCGGTCTCGCGCGACATCCGGCCGCTGAACATCGGCACCGGCGCCTCGACCACAGCGACTTGGTAATGGAAGGCGCGGAAGGTGTCCATCGACACCCGCAACAAGGGTTCTTCGATGCCATCGGCATTGATCATGACGCTACGCTGGACCTCGTAACCCTGGTTCCGGAACTCGGCGGCAACGTCGTCGAGCGCAGGCCGTACGGTGCGATCCAGGAACTGGACCGCCTGCCGCAGGGACGGGAAGGCACGCAGCTGTTCCAGCCGCTGCTTCCATGAACGCTCCGGCACATGGCCGCCGATCGGGGCGATGGAACGCCTGTGCAGCACCTGCCCTTCGCGCTCGGCCCGCTCCATCCGCAACACCTTGTAGAAGGACGCCATCACCAGATAGGCGATGATCGTCACGGGCAAGGCGAAGATGAGCGTCGCATATTCCATCGTCGTCACGCCCCCCGCCAACAGCATCGCCACGGTGAGCACCGCGGTCAGCAAAGCCCAGAAGACGCGCAGCCACTTCGGCCCGTCGTGCGACGGTTCGGGAATCGAGGCCGAAAAATTCGACATCACCATCGCGCCCGAGTTCGCGCTTGTCAGGTAGAACAGCAAGCCCGAGAGCGTCGCCAGCCCGATCAGGAACATCGCACCGGGAAACATTTCCAGCAGCGCGTACCAGCCCCGTTCCGGGCTCTGGATCGCCAGCTCGGCAAACATCATATTGCCCTGCAACACATGATACAAGGCCGAATTGCCGAACAGCGAGACAATGATGAAGTCGCACAGCACGGGTGCGGTGATCGCCGCAATCACGAATTCCCGCAATGTGCGCCCGCGCGAAATACGGGCCAGGAAAACGCCGACGAATGGTCCCCAGGCAAGCCAGAACGCCCAAAAGAACAGCGTCCACCCGCCCATCCATTCGGCGCCTCCCGGCTCGTAGGCAAAGGTCTGCAGCGTTCGCGATAAAAAGGTGACGAAGAACTGGCCAATGTTTTCGACCAGCGCATTCAATAAGAAAGCCGTCTGTCCCGTGAACAGAATGTAGACCATCATCGCCACGGCGCTCCAGAGGTTCAGCTCGGAAATCCAGCGGATGCCCCGGTCGACGCCGGACGTAGTGGCCCCGATGGTCAGGACCACCGCACCGATGACCAGCGCGATCTGCAGCGCAAGCCCGTCCGTCAGGCCGAAGATCAGCGAGAAACCGACACTGAGCAGCACGACGCCTATGCCCATCGACGTGGCGACGCCAAATACGGTTCCCACCAGCGCGATAATGCTGATGCCATCGCCCAGCGGGCCGCGCACGCGCTTGCCCAGCAGCGGATAGAGCGCCGCGCGGATCGACAGCGGCATGCCCCAGCGGTAGGCGAAGTAGCCCATCGCCATGCCGAGCAGCGCATACATCGACCAGCCGGCGACGCCGTAATGGAACATCGTCCAGACGACCGCGTCGCTTCTGGCCGCGGGCGTTCCGCCCTCGCCGGAGGGCGGATACAGGTACTGCACCACCGGCCCTGTGACCGAGTAGAACAGCATGTCGATGCCCACACCCGCGGCAAACAGCATTGCAACCCAGGTCACCAGCTTGTACTGCGGCCGCGAATGGTCGGGGCCGAGCCGCACGTTGCCTTCTTTGGACAGCGCAACCCACAGCACAAAACTGATCACCAGCGTCATCGTCAGCACGTAGTACCACCCCAGGTTCAACGCGATCCATTCGACGGCGGCCTTCATCGCCGTGCGTGCATCATGGGGTACGACAATCGCCCAGACTGAAAATACCAGGATCACCGCCGACGAGATCAGCAGCACGCGCCAGCTGATGCTGGCCGCGCGGTGCTCCAGCAGCTCCTCGGGCCCCTTGCTGAGATCGCTGCGCGACACCGGCGTGTCGTCATCGTCGGCGTGGCCATGCCGGCGTTCCGTGCCGCCGAATCGGCTGCGCTCCAGCGGCGGAGGCGACTTCGCCGGCGGCGCATCCGGCGCCGGCCCACTCGGCGGGTCGCCTTCAGAACGCTCATTCTCAGGGGGCTTGATCGGCATGGGCTTACTCCTTCCTCGGCTGGGCGATGGGCCTGGGTCTTGGACAGTGCATTATGGCTCTATCCGGCGACCTGGCGTAGCCCTTGGCCGCCACCGGAGCGCCCAAAGTGTTGTAAAGCGTCCCCTCGCCTCCCGTCAATCAGGCACTCGGTGGCGATTGGCGGCGCGCTTCCGAAAGACTACCGGACGCAACGTTGAAACACTCATCCCCCCGGCCGATGCGGCGGTGAACACCGCCTATTGAGCGTCGAAAGCACGCTTGAAAGCGGGCCGCGCACGCGGTCGTCGAGCATAGGCTGGCGCTTGCCATACCAAGCCATGTCCCCTTCCAGATAACGAGCCTGCAGGCTATGGGTTAACTTCCGTACCGGGCAAGCACTAATCACGCAATACCATGCTTACGCAACTCGGCATTCTCGTCACCGGTAATCCAGCCGAACACCCTTCCCTTGTCCCTTTCGACCCGAATTAAATACGCATTGGTAAAGTCAATGACTTTTTGCTCCCCATTAATGTCGTATGTAGCACGCCAGTCGACATGCGTCAGGCAATGCTGCCCGTCAATCGGTGTGACGGTCAGGTGCCTGACCTCCATCTTCTCGGTGCCCATCGCGCGGTAGCGCGCGAATCCATCGGCCATTGCTTTCTTGAGTTCGGCGTCGTTCTTTCCCGACATGATTCCAGGTGGCGACGCGGCGATAAATGTATCGCTGTACAGGTCGGCAATGGCTTCAAGATCTGGCTCGGCCGTTAATGCATTGTTGAAATTGCACTGGTAGCGATCAAATAGCTC
>JAEWEH010000359.1 GCA_023389535.1 Pseudomonadota bacterium | reverse complement strand
CTTTGGCGCCATAACGGCCGTCCAGCGGCGACAGCGCATTCAATGGGCTAAGTTGCGGGGCGATCTGCATGATGGTTCGAATAAAGAAAATCCATCCGCGATTCTACCATCGCGCAAATCAGCATTTAAACGACACATTTTCCCCAGACGAGCGATCGCATGCCTTTTGTCCGGGTTTAGCGGCTATGATGGGCCGGTATCCTGATATACTTTTTTCGCCTGCAACTTCTGAACTTAGCCATGAAACTTATTGGTTCGCTCACCAGTCCTTACGTCCGCAAAGTGCGGGTTGTAATGGCCGAGAAAAAACTCGATTATGAATTCTTACTCGAAGATGTGTGGGCCGATGACACTGAAATACAAACACACAATCCGCTGGGCAAGGTGCCGTGCCTGATCATGGACGACAGCGGCAGCCTGTTCGACTCCCGCGTCATTGTGGAATACCTGGACACGCTTTCGCCCGTGGGGCGACTGATTCCTCAGCAGGGCCGCGACCGCGCCGCCACCAAATGCTGGGAAGCCATCGCTGACGGCGTGCTCGATGCGGCGGTTGCCATCAATATAGAAGTCAACCGCAGGCCTGCCGAACTGCGCAGCCAGCAGTGGATAGACCGGCAACATAAAAAAATTGCCGTGGCGCTGGACTCAATGAATAAAAGCCTGGACGATCAGCCATTCTGCATGGGCGTCAACTTCAGCCTGGCGGACGTCGCCGTAGGCTGTGCCCTGGGTTACCTGGACCTGCGATTCAGCGATCTGGACTGGCGTTCGCAATATGGCAATTTGCAGCGTCTGGACGAAAAGCTGCAAGCACGGCCATCGTTCGTGGCGACCCTGCCCCCCACGCAAAAGTAAGGTCAAGCTTCGCCGCTTATCTGTTACGGCAGTTCGCGAAAACGGCCGTTGCCTCTACCGGGGGCAGCGGCCGTTTTTTGTGGTCGCGTCCATAGGCACACAACGATCCCTCAACACGCTCAAACAGGTCAGACGCGAGACGCTTCTACATCATTGCGCGGCGGCTCAAAAGCCCCCATCAGTGCTTGACGGCGCCCGTACATCCATCTTATGGACATTTCAATACGGAACGTTGACACCCCCGCGCCCGCCGCCTGTAATGGCGTGGTCGGACTAGCCATTCAGTTTGAAAAAGCTGCCCGCGGCTGGCGTATGAGTTTGCGCTGAAAAGCTTCCATTATGTGGATTTTTCTGGTGTATGCATCGCTGAACGCCAGCCGCTGGAGTGGGCCCGCAATGCGCGCTCATAGCACCATAAAAAAGCAAGACATATCTACCCGGAGCCAGACATGACTGATTTCTTTCGCGCCCCCGAACCGCTGGGGACTTATACCGTGGGACGCGATCCATTGACGTTTGCGGCCGGCATGAGCGCCGGCGGCCTGATATTCCTGAACGGTTTGATGCCCGGCTGGTCAACCCTGGGATCAAGGTCGCTGCTGGCGGCGCCGCAAGCCACTGCCGAAGCGGCCAGCCTTTGGGAACAAGCCGCTACCCTATTGCACGCCGCAGAATCCGGCGTGGACCGCATTTTGCGCGCCGACCAGTTTTTCACCGACTGGCAATCGGTCCCCTTCTTCCACCAGGTGCGCAAGCAACACTGCACAGTCAGCGCGCCCAGTACTTCTTTGCTGGTACCGGGCCTGGCTTTGCCGGGGGCCAGCATGTGCATGGATCTGATCGCCGCCACCCGAGACGCCGGCGACATTGAAGCTCTGTTTCCGGAAAAGCTGGATATTCCCGCCACCTCCGGTTTTGCGCCCGTGATGCGTCTGGGCAAATGGGTATTCGTGGCGGGTTTCATGGCTGCTCATGGCGCGGGCGACCTGAATGGCATTGCGCCCGCCGCCAAGGTGCCCGACGGACATTTGTGGAAAGGCAACCGCATCCAGCTGGAAACCGACTATCTGCTCCAGCACAAATTAGTGCCCGCTCTGGCCGCCGCAGGCCTGGACCTGCGGCATGTCAGGAAAGCGACGATAGGCTTGTCGGACCTGAACGACCTGCCTGCGATGAATCAGGTCTGGATCAAAGCCTTCGGTGGCCAACCGCCGGCCACGACGGTGATCCCAACCTCCAGCCCGGGCTTCGCCATTGCCGATGCCCGCATCGAAATCAACCTGATTGCGCATGAAGATACGGCCATCGTCGGCACCCCACCGCAGGCGGGCCAGGCCGGCGCCTACGGACCCGCGTATCCGGCGGTCACCCGCGTAGGCGACTTCCTGGCGTTCTCGGGCGCTGTGGCTGTACAGGATGACGGCGTGGCTGTGGGATCCGAAGCGCCGCGGCAGTTTGGGCATCGGGGCAGCGCGATCGAAGACCAAACGGCTTGGCTGATCGGCCAGTTCATACAACTATGCAAGGCGCACAAGGCCGACCTGAACAATGTCGTCCGCATCAGCCAGTTGCACACCGACTTGCGCGATCTCGCGCTCAGTTGCCGGGCCTGGCAGCGAGCCCTGCCGGACATCGCGCTGCCCATCTCGGGCATGCAAGTGCCGCGCTTGCCCGCTGACGGCGCGGCGGTGCAAACAGAAATATGGGTTTACGCCCCTGAACATTCACAAAACGCTCAGTAAGGAGAAGACAATGCGAGAAATAACCCGAACCTTCATCAAGACGACCGGCGCCACGCTGGCGTTTGTCATGGCGACTGCCCTGCCCGCCCAGGCCGCGGACCAGGCGCAGTCGTGGCCGAATCAGACCATCCGGCTGGTCGTGCCCTTTGCCCCCGGTGGCGGTTCCGATGCCGTGGGCCGGATTCTGGCGCAACACTTGTCCGGGCGGCTGGGGCAGTCCGTGGTAGTTGAAAACCGCGCCGGCGCGGGCGGCAGCATAGGGGCCGCTCAGGTGGCCCGATCCGCGCCCGACGGCTATACCCTGCTATTGGGATCGAGCTCGGAAATCATTCTGTATCCCGCCGTCAATCCCAAGGTTTCCTATGACGCCCTCAAAGATTTCGCACCGGTAAGCCAGGTGGCGGCCGTACCCCTGGTGATCGCCGCCAGCCCGAACCTGAAAGTGAATGACATGGCCGAACTGATCAATTACGCGAAAGCCAAGCCCAACGAAACCAATTACGGATCGGCGGGTGTCGGCTCGTCGACGCATTTGGCCATGGCACTGCTGTTGTCCAAGTCCGGGATCAATATGAACCACGTGCCCTACAAAGGCAGCGCCGCTGTGGTGACCGACCTGATGGGCGGCACGCTGCATGCGGCCATGCCGACACTGTCGGCGGTCCTGCCCTTCCGGAAGGACGACAGGGTCAAATTGCTGGCCGTATCCACCAAAGAGCGCAGCCCCCTCTTGCCGGAGTTGCCCGGCATGGCCGAAGCGGGTATCGCGGATTACGACATCAGCCTGTGGACGGGGGTGCTGGCCCCGCGCGGCACGCCGCCCGCCGTGCTGGAAAAGCTGAACAAAGAAGTCAATGAAGTCCTGACCCTGCCTGAAGTGAAGCAGGCCCTGGCGAATCAAGGCGCAGAGGTCGGCGGCAGCTCCATCGAGCAATTCGCCCGCAAGATCAGCGACGAAGCAACACTCTGGAAGGGCGTCGTCAGCGATTCCGGCATCAAGCTGGAATAAGACTTCGCGTTGCCCGGCCGGCCTGCGTAGGGCCGGCTTTTTTATTTCAACGTTAACGCCGGTACAACAGGGCAGCCAAGGCATCGACTTCGGCGCGCAATGCCGGCAACAGTTCCGCCTGGCGCTGCGGAGTCATGCGGCTGGTGGTGGCGGCCATTGTCAAGGCCGCAGCCGGCGAACCGAATTGCGTGATGACAGCCAAGCCCATGGCCGTCACGCCCGGCACCGCCATCTCGCCTATGCTGGCATAACCCAGTTCCCGGCCTCGCGCGACCATCCTGCGGACATCGGTTGCATCACAGTTGCCGTACACCCCCAGGCGCGACGCCACCGAGGCCAGAATGCTGTCCACCTCTGATGAAGACAGGGCCAGCAGCATGGCAAGTCCGCCGGCGTTGACGCCCAGCGGCTGACGGCTGCCTATGGTCACCACGGGGGTCTGAATGGAGTAATGTCCCAGTACACGATCGATGCAGACCGCGTCGTTGCCCCGCCGGATAAAAAGGAAAGCGGTGTCTCCGCTGATGTCGGCAAGCCGCCGCAAAGAAGGCGCGCTCATTTCCAGCAGATTGAATTGCGGGGCGGCGGCGATGCCGAGCTCAAACGCCAATGGGCCCAAGCGATAACGGCGGCTGCCCGCGTCCCGCTCGACCATTTGTTCCGCTTGCAGGGCTTTCAACATTCGGTGGGCGGTGGGTTGCTCCAAACCGCAGAGCGTCGCCACCTCGACGAAGCGCAAACCGGTTTCCTGATATTCCGCCAGCGCCTTGAGCACCTGCACAAGACGCCGTATGGCTTGCGTACCGGGCACAGGCTTGGTGACGCCAGCCGGTGAAAGTTTTGATAAAGCATCCATATTGTGGAATTTAAATGTGGTGTCGTTGACAGCGCCAGGCGGTCTATTTAGATTGAAGATGTAAGTGAAACATAGATCTTGCCCTTATCGAACCTGCACGGGAAAAACATCCATATTATGAGTATAAAGCCTCCTACCCCCGCCGAACGGCTACCCTACTCCGCCATTGTCGACCGCCCGCCGCTCGCCCGCCCGGACGATGCGCGCATCATCGTGTGGCCCATCGTCAACGTAGAACATTGGGACATCGCACGGGCCATGCCGCGCCAGGTGCTGCCCGCACCCACCGGCGTCACTCCCAGCCCCGACATACCCAATTGGGCCTGGCATGAATACGGCATGCGGGTGGGCTTCTGGCGCATGAAGGCGCTGTTCGACCGGCTGTCCATCGTTCCCACACTGTCCATCAACGGCATCGTATGCGAAAGCTACCCGCGGGTTGCCCAGGCCGCACATGACTCGGGCTGGGAATTCATGGGCCACGGCTATGTCCAGATGCCCACGCACGCAGTGGATGACCAGGCCGACATGATCGCCAAGACAGTGCAGAGCATCAAGAATTTCACCGGCAGCCCGCCGGTAGGCTGGTTGGGGCCCGGGCTGACAGAAACCCTGGACACCGTGGACATGCTGCACGCTGCAGGCATACGCTACATCGGCGACTGGGTGCTGGACGACGAACCCTGCCGGCTGTCCACTGCGACTGGGCCCATGGTGGCCATGCCTTACTCCGTAGAACTGAACGATGTGCCGATGATGGCGGTACAACATCATCGCTCGGAAGAGTTCTACATTCGCATCCGCGACAGCTTCGATCGCCTCTATATGGAAGGGGAAGAACGCGTGCGCATCATGGGCATTGCGGTTCATCCCTTTCTCAGCGGCGTGCCACACCGCATCAAGCATCTGGAAAACGCGCTGGAATACATCGCCGGCCATGAAGGCGTGCGCTTCATGACCGGGAAACAGATATTGAACTGGTACGACCAAGTCTGCCC
>JAEWEH010000330.1 GCA_023389535.1 Pseudomonadota bacterium | reverse complement strand
AAAAGTCCACGCCCCAGGTTCCCGCAGTCAAGCGCCAGTCCTTCCATATTCGATCGGTATCTTCACGTAGAAGACATCGATAGCCGCTTGTCGGATGGTGTCGAGTATCCGTTCGCAGGTTTCAGTGTCCATCGCCATCACTACACATACCGGCTGATCGGCCAGTTCGAAGAAGTGGGAGGAATGAAACCGCCGGTCATGGCCGAAGCCCAGTTCGGCGCTGAATAGCGTGCCGCCCAAAGCCCCTTGCTCGCGCGCGCAGTTCAACAGCCATTCGGCCAGATTGCTGCTGCCATGCTTGCGATCCTGCTGTGTGTAGAAAGTTAGTTGGTAGCCTTTCATGGTTGCCTCACGGTGCGATTCAGATTTAGGACGTACGCAGCGCTGAAATGGTGACCATGCCCAGCAGCGTCATCACCAGCGATCCGCCGACATGCAAGCCGGCGGAGGCCGCCAGCAGGCCGAAGCGTTCTTGTTGCAGCAGGCTGGCGAGCTCTGCCGAAAACGTCGAGAAAGTAGATAGGCTGCCGCAAAAGCCGGTAATGATGAACAGCCGCCATTGGGGGCTTAAGTTGGGGTGGCCGCCGAAGTAGGCGATGGCCAGGCCTACGACATAGCCGGCGATGAGATTGGCGATCAGGGTGCCGGGAGGGATGGCCGGGAAGAGGTGATTGAAGACGCTGCCCAGCCACCAGCGCAGTATGGCGCCCAGGGTGGCGCCGGTGGAAATGGCGATCAGCATTCCTGGCATGGTCATGGTGGGTCCTGTCGAGTCTAGGGTACGAAATACGGCCCAGGACGCAAAAATGCCTACAGGGCCAAATTATTTGGCAGCTGTAGGCATCATCAGCCAGCTTTTTACAGGCGGCGGTTAAAGGAGGAATGCCATCTCCAGCCATTAGATTACAAGAGAGCCGGTCTGTGTGCAAGCTACGGTTCCTTCGTGCCGCGGCCACTTTTATCGTTCGACGTGCTTTATCGCCAGATCGATGAAAGCCTGCACGACCGGGTTGTCTTCGGACGTTCTCATGGCGAACGACAGGGTGTAGCTTGTATCCCCATCGGGGCTGGCCAGATCGACATATGTCACGCCATCCATTTGCATGCGCCGCATCGACGAGGGCACGAGGGCAATGCCCATTCCGCACGCGACCATGGTAAGGATGGCGTGTAATTGGGCGGACGCATGTACGATGTGCGGAAAGAACCCCGCCTTCTGACAGGCGTCCAGCAGCGCGGCCACAAATCCCGGCCCTTCTATCGTGCTGAAAGTGACGAACCGTTCTTTTGCAAGGGATTCCAATTTGACGCGCTTGCGACGGGCCACAGGGTGGGCGGCGGGCACCGCCAAGGTCATTGCTTGTTCGCATAGCCTCAATGTCCGGATGTCCGTCAGGTCATGAAGCGGCGGCACGACGAGCGCCAAGTCGACATGCTGCCGTCTGAGTTCATCAAGCTGATGGATGCTGGAGCCGCTGACCAGCGTCAACTGAACTGTCGGAAAATTCTCGCGGAAATCGCGCAATATCGCGGGCAAGAGCCCCATTGCGGCGCTAGGCACGAAAGCAAGCCTCAGTATTCCTGTTTCGCCCACGGCGGCCTGCCGCGCGCTGCGCACTGCAGCATCGACCTGGGCGAGCGCCCGGCGGGCTTCTTGTAGAAACGCCGCGCCGGCGACCGTCAAGCGTACACGGTATCGATTCCGATCAAGCAGCATGACCCCCAGGTGTTCCTCTAGTGCTTGGATAGCCATGCTAAGAGGCGGCTGTGTCATATGCAGCCGCTCTGCGGCGCGCTGAAAGCTGAGCTCTTCAGCCACGGCAATAAATTGCTCCATTTTGCGGAAATCGATCATGGGCGCTTATCTATTTCATAGATATGTAGAGGCTAAAAAATATATTTTACATATCAATTGCCCCCTGCCACACTATCACTGATGTATTCCCCGGAGCTGGTACACATCCTTGTTCGCGGGCGCTATCCCAGGTAAGGGGAAAGGTCCGTGGACGGCAACCAACGGAGGCTCAGATGCCCTTCATCAAGTATGTCGTGTTCCTGCTTTGTGTGGCGGCGATGCCTCTATCCGCTACACAAGCCGCAGATTTCCCTTCCCGCCCGATCGAGCTTGTCATTCCGTATCCTCCTGGCGGGCCCAATGACGTCATTGGCCGGATGTTGGGCGAGCAAATGTCCAAGAGGCTCGGTCAGTCTATCGTCGTCAAGAATCTTCCCGGCGCCGGCGGAAATGTGGCGGCAGCCACGGTGTCGCGCGCTAAGGCGGATGGCTACACCCTGTTGCTGCCGGCCATGGCCTATGCCGTGAACCCTTTCATCTTCAAGGAGGCGAACTACAAGTTCAGCGACTTCGAGCCTGTTTCCATGGTGGTTCAGGGGCCGTTGGTGCTTGTGGTTCACCCGTCTTTGAAAGTGCGTACCGTCAAAGAATTCATCGATACCGCTAAAGCGCAGCCCGGCAAACTCGAGTATGCCAGCGGCGGTGTGGGTTCATCGCTGCACTTGGCGGGCGAACTGTTCAAGAGCAAGGCAGGTATCGATGTGTTGCATGTGCCCTATAAGGGGACAGGAGAGCTTATGCCGGACTTGCTCGCGGGGCGTGTCGCCGCGCTGTTCTCCAGTCCGCTGACGGTGCGTCAGCAGGTCGAACAAGGCAAGCTGATTGCGCTCGGAACTACCGGCGACAAACCCGTCCAGGGATGGGATGGCGTGCGTCCCATTTCCGATACCGTGGCGGGCTTCGAGATGTTTGCCTGGTACAGCTTGATGGCGCCTGCCGGGGTGCCGGAAAGCGTCATGCAGAAACTCAGCGCCGCCGTTCATGCCGCGCAAGCCTCTCCGGAATTTGTCGACAAGATGAATACGCTGGGCATGGAAATCGTTAACACGACCCCGATGCAGGCCAAATCGTACATCGACGGCGAGATCATGAAATGGCGTGATTTGATCAAGCAGGTGGGTATCACCGCCAACTGAGCGGGCGCAAGATATTAAGGCCGGCAAGGCCGGGAAACGGATAAGGAGATAGGCAGAGATGAAATATGATGTGTTGATACGCGGCGGAAATATCGTTGATGGTACGGGGGCGCAAGCCGTGCGGGCCGATGTGGCGATCGCGGATGGAAAAATCGTCGCGATCGGGGCGGGCCTGGGCGATGCGCAGGCCCGCAAGACGATAGATGCTGAGGGGATGGTGGTTGCGCCGGGATTCATCGACATCAAGACGCATTCCGATTTCACCCTTCCCATCAATCCCGATGCGACCAGCAAGGTGCGCCAGGGAGTCACCACTGAAATTATCGGGCATTGTGGCTTTTCCATCGCCCCGGTGCTGAAAGGCCGGGTGGATCTGTTGCGTGATTATTTATCGCCCAGTGCCCCGTGGATCACCTACAAGGAAACTTCCTTCCAGCAGTACCTGGATACGTTTCCTGACACTTCAGTGAATGCGGGCATGCTGGTCGGTCATAACACGCTGCGCCTGATGGCCATGGGAATGGACCAGCGCGAGCCGACCGAAGCCGAACTGCAGCATATGAAGGATATGCTTGAAGAAGGGCTGAAGGCCGGGGCGCTGGGGCTTTCTTCCGGCTTGTTCACTTCGCCCGGCTCTTACGCCAATGCCGAAGAAATGCACGCATTGGGCCAAGTCGTGAAGCAGCACAATGCGGCATACTTTACGCACCTACGGGATGAGTCCAATGGCGTGTTGGAAGCCGTCAAGGAAGCCATTGAATTTGCGCAGGCCTGCGATGTCCACGTCGAGATCGTGCATTTCAAGTGCTCCGGCATGGACAACTGGGGCAAGGCGCGGACAGCCCTGGAAATGATCGCGGCAGCCAAGGCGCGGGGCCTGAAGATCGATTGCGACTCGCACCCCTACACCGCCGGCAGCAATCCGCTTAAGAACCTGATGCCGCAGTGGGTGCAGGCGGGGGGAGTGGATGCCATGCTCGACCGTATCGCGCTGCCCGAGACACGCCAGCGCATACGTGACGATATTGCGCGCGACGGCCTTAATAACTGGGGCAGGATTCCGTCCTGGGATTGTGTCCAGATTTCTATCTCGCCCCACCTTCCCCAATTTGCGGGACGTACCATCCAGAGCCTGGCCGATGAGCGCGGCCAGGATCCGATTGATGTTGTGTGCGACTATATGATGCAGGACAAAGGCGCAACCCGTGTCCTAGTCATATCCATTTCCGAGGACGATATTGAGCATATCGTCGCTACCCCTTCGGTGCTGGTTGGATCCGACGGGAACTGTGTGGCCGATTGCGGCGTTACAAGCCAAGGCATGCCGCACCCGCGCTTCTACGGCACCTTTCCACGTATCCTGTCGCGTTATGTGCGTGAACGCAAAGCGCTGTCTTTGGAAACGGCCATACGCAAGATGACCGGCGCCACCGCCCAGGCGCTGCAGTTGCAGGATCGCGGCCTGCTCCGGCCAGGCTACGCCGCCGATGTCGTTGTCTTCGATCCCAATGATTTCGATGATCTTGCAAGCTATGACGATCCGCATCGGTATCCGACGGGCGATAGAACGACCGTGTTGGTCAATGGCGTACTGGTAGTGGAAAACGCGACACATACCGGGGCGCGGCCCGGCGTTCAGTTAAGACGCGATAGGACTGGAGCGGTTCGCGGCCAGGAAAGGGCGTGATCGCCGCGCGGACCCGATGGGCTGCCAGCTGAAGCACATCAGGCTGGCGGATGCTTGTAGGGCTTGCCACGATGAACCAGCAAGCGGTCTTGGGGCGCTGCGGCGACTGCAGCCGCAGCGTTGGGCGCTTTGATGGC
>JAEWEH010000328.1 GCA_023389535.1 Pseudomonadota bacterium | reverse complement strand
AATGCCTTGCTGTCGCGCGTGTTTATTTCAAGACCTCCGGCCGTCAGCGCCTTGATGACGTCATCACGTTTCACCGCTTGCGCCACCGCGTCAGATAGCTTGTCAATGGCCTCTTGCGGCGTTCCTGCCGGCGCCAGGATACCTATCCAGGGCGCTGCCACAACATTGACGCCTTGCTCGGTCAGCGTAGGCACGTCGGGCGCTCCGGCGAAACGCTTGGGGGCGGCCAGGCCAAGCAGCTTGACTTTGCCGGCATCCGCGTTGGGTTTGGCCAGGCTCAATGGCACGAACAAGGCATCGACCTGTCCGCCCATAATGGCCGTCATGGCCGGCGCGGCGCCCGTGAAAGGAACGTGCAGCACGTCCAGCGACTGGCCCACGTTCAGCATTTCCATCGCCACATGGCTGGAACTGCCCACGCCCCAGGAGGCATAGGTCAGCTTACCGGGGCTTTTCTTCGCCAGCGCAATGTATTCTTGTATCGTATTCACGCCCAGCGCGGGATTCACGACGAGGGCATACGGCAAATACCCCACCTGTGCCACCGCAACGAAATCCTTGACAGCGTTATACGAGATCTTGGGATACACATGGGGATTGATCGTATGGGTATCGGCTGCAGTCATCACCAGGGTGTAGCCATCCGGCGCCGCTCGCGCGACCAGATCCGAACCGATCATGCCGCTGGCACCGGGCCGGTTTTCGACAATCACCGTATCCTTTAGCACTGCGCCTATGCCCGAAGCCACAGCGCGACTCAACACGTCAGTGCCGCCACCGGCGTTATAAGGAACGACGACCTTGATGGGACGGTCCGGGTAAGCGGCCTGTGCGCCATGGCCAGCCAGCAAAGTGACGGCGCCGGCAACCATGGCGATTGATCTCAGCGTTTTGTACAGAAAATTGGGCTTCATGGAGTGTCTCCGGTTTAGTTCTGATTATCTCCACGTCCCGGTGCGCCCGCTGCAGGCTCACCGGAGTGGAAGGCGGGGCATGGTCAATGCTCCCGCTGCATATCAGTGGATCAGGGTTGAGCGAATACGACTGTGTCGGATGTCTCCGTCTTGCAGAAGCGACCAATGCTTTGCACCGAGTTGCGGTGCTCTTCGACGCTGTGTGCCGCGCACAAGTCTTCGATCAGGATTATTTCCAGATCGCGATCATGGCCATCGCGCACAGTCGCCTGCACCACCGCCTGGGTCGACACGCCCGAGCAATAAACGCGGGTGATATTGTTCGCGCGCAGTTGCGCCTCGAGCGTGGTCGAGTAGAACGGGCTGACCCGGTGCTTGGTGACTTGAATATCACCTGCGCGCTGTTCCAGTTCGGGGTGAATCTCGGTGCCCCAGGCGCCCAGCTTGAACAGGCCATGTTGCGGTGCCGCCGAGAAAACCTGCGAGTTAGGCGGGCATTCGGGATAGCCTTCCGAAAAACCTACACGGACAAATCCCACCAAAATGCCGGCCTCGCGGGCTTTCTTGATGGCCGCGGCCGTTTTGGAAATCAATTGGCGTTCACGCACTTGCTCGCCCAGCGGGCCTTTGCCGTTGGGGCCATCGTCGTGGACCAAGTCATTCTGCATATCCAGAACAAGGTAAAGGGCATTAGCTTTTGCCATGGAAATCCTCTTTGCTGAAGTTAAAGACAAATGGGTTTGTTGAGCCCGTTCATGCGCTTCATGTCAGGTGCCGGGGCACGACATGCAGGTCAATCGACGAACAGGCCGCCGTTCACATCCAGGGTTTCGCCTGTAATGAAGCCGGACTTTGGGGAAGCCAGAAACAGCACGGCAGAGGCGATATCGTCCGCCTCGCCCATCCTGCCAACTGGAATAAGGTCGCGTAGCGCCTTGGGAAAATCGGTGGTCATTTCGGATGCCACGGGGCCGGGCGCAACCGTGTTGACGGTGATGCCGAACGAGGCGACCTCTTTGGCCAAATAGGCGGTGACGGCGTTGATGCCGGCTTTGGACGCGCCGTAGGCCACGTTGCTGGCACGATTCTGTTCGTCCGGGTTGATCCACGGCCTGGGGTTGCCGCCATTCTTTCCCAGCACGGACCCCATGTTGATGATGCGGCCAAAGCCCGCCTGCTTCATTGCCGGCAAGACCGCCTGGCAGCACAGGAACGTGCCCTTCAGGTTGATGTTCATCACGCGGTCCCATTCCTGTTCTGCCAGGTCCGCCGCATTGCCCAGCGATACGACGCCCGCCACATTCACCAGGATGTCCAGCCGCCCGTGCCGGGACACGATATCGTCGACGCAGGCCTTGATTTGCCCGCTTTGCGTGACATCCAGCGCTACATGTTCGATGCCCCCTTGGCTGGCCGCCTCGGGTACTTGCAGATCAGCCGCGACGACGGTCGCGCCCGATGAGGCCAGCGCGCGCGCCACCGCCTTGCCGATGCCCCCGGCCCCGCCTGTCACCAGCGCGACGCGTTGCATTAAAAAATCCGTTGAGTACACCGCTTTTCCTCTCTTGTTGCTGGGTTAATGAGTCACCCCGGGCCATCGCCTTGCCGCCGCCGCGGTCATGCTTGCCGTCGCAAATACAGCGTGCATGGC
>JAEWEH010000291.1 GCA_023389535.1 Pseudomonadota bacterium | reverse complement strand
GGTGGTACACCGCCAAGGTGGTGAACACGGCTTCGATACCGCCGGCGGCGCCCAACAGATGCCCCGTCATCGACTTGGTGGAATTGACCACCAGCTTGCGGGCATGTTCGCCGAAAGCCAGCTTGAGCGCTTCGGTCTCGTTCTTGTCGCCCAAGGGCGTGGAGGTGCCGTGCGCATTGACGTAATGGACTTCGTCCGGGTTGACGCCGCCATTGCGCAAGGCGTGAGCGATGCCGCGCCGCGGGCCGTCGCGATCGGGCGAAGTAATGTGATGCGCGTCCGAGCTCATGCCGTAGCCGGTGAATTCGCCGTAGATGCGCGCACCCCGTTTGCGGGCGTGTTCGTATTCTTCGAGCACCAGCACGCCTGCCCCTTCACCCAGGACGAAGCCGTCGCGGTCGCGGTCCCAGGGGCGCGATGCGGTGGTCGGGTCGTCGTTACGGGTGGACAGCGCACGCATGGCGGCGAACCCCCCTATGCCCAGGGGCGACACGGTGGATTCCGCGCCGCCCGCCACCATGACGTCCGCATCGCCGTACTCGATGAGACGGGCGGCATCGCCAATGGAATGCAGGCCAGTGGTGCAGGCTGACACCACGGCATAGCTGGGACCCTTCAGGCCCAGCATGATGGACAACTGCCCCGAAATAAGATTGATGAGCGATGCAGGAACGAAGAACGGCGAGATGCGCCGCGGGCCGCGTTCCATGTATTCAGCCTGGGTTTCTTCGATGCGCGGCAAGCCGCCGATACCGGAACCGACGATGGTGCCGATGCGATCGGCGTTTTCCTCGGTGACTTCCAGGCCGCTGTCGCGCCACGCCTGCACGCCCGCTGCCACGCCATAATGGATGAAGGTATCCATTTGCTTGGCGTCCTTGGCGGACATGTACTGCGTGACGTCAAAATCCTTGACCTCACCCGCGATCTGGGAGTTGAACGCCGACGGGTCGAATCGAGTGATACGCCCGATGCCCGAACGCCCATTGACGATATTGTCCCAAGCGCTGTCAATATTGCTGCCGACTGGCGAAACAATACCCAGACCGGTAATGACGACTCGTCGTTTCACGGATGACTCCTATTGAAAAAGCGGTTTAAAGTGCACGGGCGCGCGGCCGTGCCAAACCTTACGCAGATTTGGCGCGACAGCATGTCCATGCCTATAAACCGCCTTGAGGGTGGGGCCGAACATACACCGCCGCGCACCCGACTATTTGAAAATTATTGCTTGCTGTGCGACGAGATATAGTCGACAGCTTGCTGAACCGTCGTGATTTTCTCGGCCTCTTCGTCCGGAATTTCGGTTTCGAATTCGTCTTCGAGTGCCATCACGAGCTCGACCATATCGAGCGAATCGGCACCGAGGTCGTCAAGGAAGGAAGATTCGTTTTTGATCTCGGCTTCGTTCACGCCAAGTTGTTCAGCGACGATCTTCTTGACGCGCTGTTCGATGCTTTCCATGCAGATCTCCAAGTAGGGAAAATTCCCGCGAATTATAGCCAAACGAAAAAGTTAATGGTGTTGGCCATGATAAAAAACGGCACCGGCTGCCACCGCTTGTAGCGTTGTACGCCGCAAGTTACGCCGGCACACCCTGGATCGAACAGATTTTACCCTACGGGGCGGCCTCTGTTCGGTCCGTATTACATATACATCCCGCCGTTGACATGCACCGTGGTGCCTGTGATGTAACCCGCCTGCGGGCCGGCCAGGAAAGCCACGGCGCAAGCGACGTCTGCGGCGGAGCCCAGGCGCCCCATGGGTATCTGGGACAAAATGGCCGCAGTTTGCGTTTCGTTCAAGGCGCGGGTCATGTCGGTTTCGATGAATCCGGGCGCCACGCAATTGACGGTGATGTTGCGGCTGCCCAGTTCACGGGCAAGCGCCCGCGACATGCCGGCCACGCCGGCCTTGGCGGCCGCATAATTGGCCTGGCCGGGGTTGCCCGACGACCCGATTACGGATGTGATGTTGATGATGCGCCCCCAGCGGGCCTTCATCATGGTCTTGGTTACAGCGCGCGACAGGCGGAAGACAGCGGACAGATTCGTATCGATGACGGCCTGCCAGTCCTCGTCTTTCATCCGCATGGCGAGGTTGTCGCGCGTGATGCCGGCATTGTTGACCAGGATATGGGGCCCACCGTCCTGTTGGGCCAGCCCGGCCACCAGGGCTTCGCAAGCGGCGGCGTCGTTGACGTCCAGCACCACCCCCTTGCCGCCTGATTCGGCCAGCATGTCGGTGATCGCTTGCGCGCCGGCCTCGGATGTGGCGGTCCCCACCACGCTGGCGCCGCGCGCGGCGAGTTCCAGCGCAATGGCTTTGCCTATGCCGCGCGTGGCGCCGGTCACCAGGGCCAGCTTGCCTTCCAGTTGCTTGTCCTGCATCGCCTTATCCTTGTAAAGTTTCGAGGGCTTCCTGCATGGAAGCCGGATCGGTAATCGCCAGACCCGTCAGGTCGCGATCTATGCGCCGCGTCAAGCCGGCCAGCACTTTGCCGGGACCGCATTCCACCACATGGGTGATGCCCTGCGCTTTCATGGCCTGCAAGGTTTCCACCCAGCGCACCGGATGCCAGGCCTGGCGCACCAGCGCGTCCTTGATCGCTGCCGGATCGTCGACCATGGCGACGTCGACGTTATTGATCAGGGGAATCTGCGGCGCCGCGAGCCGGACATCGGCCAGCGCCTGCTGCAGGATGTCCGCCGCCGGCCGCAACAGGCTGGAATGGA
>JAEWEH010000173.1 GCA_023389535.1 Pseudomonadota bacterium | reverse complement strand
GTGTGGGCCGGGGCAAAAGCTTTCTGATGGACGCTTTTTACCTGACGGTACCCGTCAAGCGCAAGACGCGTGTCCATTTTCACGAATTCATGCGCAGCGTCCATCGGGAACTGGACGAGGTGCGTGGCCAGCAAGATCCGCTGGATGAAGTGGCGCGGCGCATCGCCAAGCGTTACCGCCTGATCTGTTTCGACGAATTCCATGTGTCCGACGTGGCCGATGCCATGATCCTCTATCGCTTGTTGCTCAAGCTTTTCGAGTACGGCACCTCATTTGTCATGACTTCCAATTACGAGCCATCGACACTCTATCCGGAAGGATTGCATCGCGACCGCATACTGCCTGCCATCAAGTTGCTGCAGGAAAGAATGGACATCCTGAACGTCGACGTGGGTACCGATTATCGTCGCCGCACGCTGGAACAGGTGCGCATGTACCTGACGCCCATCACGGCCAATACCGACAAGGAATTGCAGGCGGACTTCGAGCGCTTGTTGGACACGGCGCCCATGAAACCCGTGTTGACGGTCGAGAATCGCGAATTGAAAGCCATCGCCCTGGGCGGCAGTATCGTATGGTTCGACTTTGCGACCCTGTGCGGCGGGCCGAGATCCCAGAATGATTATCTGGACCTGGCCAGCCGCTTCCAGACCGTCATTTTGTCGGACGTGCCGCGCATGGGGCCGCGTCAAGCGTCCGAAGCGCGCCGTTTCACCTGGCTGATCGATGTATTCTACGATCACAAGGTAAAACTCATCATGTCGGCCGAATGCGAGCCGGAAGAGCTTTATACTCAGGGCCCGATGGCCAATGAATTTCATCGCACGGTATCCCGCATCCTCGAAATGCAATCGCGCGAATACCTTGAAGCGGAGCGCCGCGAGGCCGTCGTCCTGTAGCCGCCCTTATTGAACCCATGTGTAGCGATTTATGAATACCCGCGTACTGACTGGCATCACCACTTCCGGCACCCCGCATCTGGGCAACTACGCAGGCGCCATACGGCCTTCCATACAGGCCAGCGTACAGTCCGGCGTGGACGCCTTTTATTTTTTGGCCGATTACCATGCCTTGATCAAGTGCGACGACCCCCAGCGCATCGCGCGCTCGCGGCTGGAAATTGCCGCGACGTGGCTGGCTTGCGGCCTGGATCCCGATAAAGTCACGTTCTATCGTCAGTCGGACATCCCGGAGATCCCGGAACTCTGCTGGATGCTGACCTGCGTGACCGCCAAAGGGCTGATGAATCGCGCGCACGCTTACAAAGCGTCGGTCGATCAGAATGTGGCGCGCCAAGCGGAGCCGGACGATGGTATCACCATGGGATTATTTTCGTACCCGATCCTGATGGCGGCCGACATCCTGATGTTCAATGCCAACAAGGTCCCTGTCGGGCGCGACCAGATCCAGCATTTGGAGATGGCGCGCGACATCGCACAGCGCTTCAATCATTTGTATGGCCGGGGACGCGAGTTCTTTGTTTTACCGGAAGTGCAGATCGACGACGAGGTCGCGACACTGCCCGGGCTGGACGGGCGCAAGATGTCCAAGAGCTATGACAACACCATCCCCTTGTTCGAGGGCGGCGCCAAGGCCTTGCGCTCGGCCGTCATGCGCATCGTTACGGATTCGCGCGAACCCGGTGAGCCCAAGGATGCCGAAGGCTCGCATCTGTATACCTTGTTCAGGGCCTTTGCCACGCGTCAGCAATCGGATGAATTCCGCGATCAGCTGGAATCGGGCTTGGGGTGGGGCGAAGCCAAGCAGCGCCTGTGCGACCAGATCGATGCTGAACTCGGACCGATGCGCGAGCATTACGCCCAGCTCATGGCCAGCCCCGCACGTATCGAGGATATCCTGCAGGCAGGCGCCGCCAAGGCTCGCCGCCTGTCGCATCCTCTGATGGAGCAATTGCGCGAGGCGGTGGGCTTGCGCACGGCCGCTGTTTCGATCCAGGGTGGGGCGGATGCGAAGAAAGGCGGCGGCAAGCGCGCGCGTTTCATCAGTTTCCGCGACGATGATGGGCGTTTCCGCTTTCGTCTGTTGGCGGCCAGCGGCGAAGAGTTGCTGTTGTCGGAGGCCTTCGATCATCCACAGCAGGCGGGCGCTGCGATCAAGGGACTGCAAAATCGCGATCTGGACACGCTGGCGCAGCGCGAGGGCGATACGGCGATACTTTGTATAGACGGAGCGGTGGTGGCCCGATTGGACGCCGCCCGCTTGGCGCAAGTGCAGGAAGCCATCGGCGAACTTTAGTACAGCATGGCAGCTCCCTGAGCATTCCGGGGGCTGCCCGCCACGCGCTACTTCGCGATGTGCGCCCGCGCATCTGGATTCACGCGCAGCGTCCGGCGAGCACGCCCAGCGCTGCGCAAAGGTTAAGGATTTCTTCCACGTCGTCGCGGCGCACCAGGATGACCTGGAAGTCATGGCTGTAACTTTCGCCGAAACCAATCAACTGGTATTTCGGGTGATGGACCAGCAACTGGCTGTCCACCCAGCGATAAAAATCCGACACCGTTACGAAGTCGTTGTCGTCGTAAGGATAGCCCGGCAGCGCGGGCCGTTCGAAAGCGTCGATGATTTGTTCGTAGAGCTCGTCAACGGTGTCGGCAACGGCGAAATAATCCTCGAGCTCGATAAAGATGATGAAAGCCGCCACCCCGTCGGCGTCGTACTCGGCCACCTTGGCCGCATCGGCGCCATAGTGCTTGAGCAGCGTCGCCGCTGGGTCCGACTGGGCCTGGACGCAGATCTTCGCGATGCGTTCGGTTTCAGGCGGGTCCAGGTCGCCACAGGCCAATAGATCAATCAACCGGCTTATTTGAGAACGGTAGAGGCCCTGGTTTTCATCATCCATGCGCTTACCTTTTTAGTTTGGCAAAAGCCGCCGCCATCGCCCCCATGCCAGCGGGTTCGGCAGTGCGCGGCGGCGAACGCCGGGCCGCTCCGGCTGGTGGGCTGCGCCTTTCCTCGCCGCCCCGCTTGACGGGCGCCGTATCGTCATTCAAACGCATGGTAAGACCTATGCGCTTGCGGGGAACATCGACCTCCTGAACCTTCACCTTCACGGTCTGGCCTACGCGCACCACGTCGCGCGGATCCTTCACAAATGTGTCCGACAAGGCGGAAATATGCACCAGCCCGTCCTGGTGGACGCCGACATCGACGAAAGCGCCGAAATTGGCCACATTGGTGACCACACCTTCCAGTACCATGCCGACATGCAAATCGGCGATGGTGTTCACGCCTTCCTTGAATTGTGCCGTCTTGAATTCGGGACGAGGATCCCGGCCCGGTTTTTCCAGTTCCTGGAAGATGTCCTTGACGGTCGGCAGGCCAAAGCGTTCGTCGGTGAATTCAGAAGGGGAAACACCTTTCAGCGCGCCGGGCCGCCCCATGATCTGGGGCGCATCCGCCTTGATCTTGTCCAGGATGCGTTCAACGACAGGATAGGCTTCCGGGTGCACGGCGGACGCATCCAAAGGATTGTCGCCATTGGGTATGCGCAGAAAGCCCGCGGCTTGTTCGAATGCCTTGTCGCCGAAGCGCGGCACTTTCAACAGGGTCTTGCGATTGGCAAAAGCGCCATGGTCATTGCGCCAGGCCACGATATTTTTCGCCAGCGACGCGTTCAGGCCGGATACCCGGGTCAATAGAGGCGCCGAAGCCGTGTTGACGTCGACGCCCACGGCATTCACGCAGTCTTCGATGACGGCATCCAGCGAGCGGGCGAGTTCGCGCTGATTGACATCATGCTGATATTGTCCGACGCCAATGGCCTTGGGTTCGATCTTCACCAGTTCGGCCAGCGGATCCTGCAAGCGCCGTGCGATGGATACAGCGCCGCGCAGGCTGACGTCCAGATCCGGGAATTCGTGGGCAGCCAGTTCGGAAGCGGAATAGACGGACGCCCCCGCTTCGGACACCATGACCCGCGTCAGCTTCAGTTCGGGGAATTTCTCCAGCATGTCCACGACCAGCTTTTCGGTTTCCCGCGACGCGGTGCCGTTGCCGATAGCCACCAGCTGAAGCTTGTGCCGGGCTGCCAGCGCGGCCAGGGTGTTGATGCTGCCTTCGCGGTCGCGGCGAGGCTCGAAGGGATAGACCGTCGCGGTGTCCAGCAACTTGCCGGTCGCGTCGATCGCTGCCACCTTGACGCCCGTGCGTATGCCGGGATCCAGGCCCAATACGGATTTCGGGCCTGCCGGCGCTGCCAGCAGCAAATCCTTCATATTGGCGGCGAATACGCGTATGGCTTCTTGCTCGGCGGCATCGCGCAAGCGGCCGATGAGTTCGGATTCGAAGGCCGTGAGCAGTTTTACCCGCCAGGTCCAGCGGCATACTTCGGCCAGCCAGCGGCCGCGTGCCGGGGCGTCCAGGCTGAAGTCCGCCGCTATGCCGAGGAAACGAGCGATACGCGCCACGCAGGGATGTGGGGTTTGTGTTTCAAGTTCGGCGTCCAAGCCCAGGCGGATATCCAGCACCCCTTGCTGGCGGCCGCGCAGCAGCGCCAGGATGCGATGGGAAGGCAGGGAACGCAAGGTTTCGCTGAAATCGAACCAGTCGCGGAAATTATCGCCTTCGGTTTCTTTGCCGTCGATGACCTTGGAATAAAGCAGGCCGGTGTTCCATAGGTGTTCGCGCATGTCTGCCAGCAGGTCCGCATTTTCGGCATAGCGCTCGGCCAGTATGTCGCGCGCGCCGTCCAGCGCGGCCTTGCTGTCTTTCACGCCGCCTTCGGCATTGACGTAGCCTTCCGCAAGGGCGGCGGGATCGCAATCCACATCGGCCAATATGGCGTCGGCCAGCGGCTCCAGCCCGGCTTCGCGGGCGATCTGCGCGCGTGTGCGGCGCTTGGGCTTGTACGGTGCGTAGAGGTCTTCCAGCCGCTGCTTGGTGTCGGCGGCCAGGATCTCGGCCTGCAGTTCAGCGCTGAGCTTGCCCTGTTGCACGATGGAGTCCAGAATGGCGAGCCGGCGAGATTCCAGTTCGCGCACGTACAGCAAGCGCACTTCCAGGTTGCGCAGTACGGTATCGTCCAGGCCGCCGGTGACTTCCTTGCGGTAGCGGGCGATGAAGGGCACCGTGGCGCCGCCGTCCAGCAGGTCCACCGTGGCGGCCACCTGTGCCGGACGTACATTCAGCTCGGCGGCCAGCAGGGCGACAATGCGAGCGGGATCCGCACCCTGCGTCAGGGAGTCGGGTGTTGCTTGAACAGGGGTATCAGTCATTCGTCCGTCATCAGAAACTTTGAAAACACGCGGCGCATTTTGCCACAACGGCCCTCCGGTGAAAAAATAGGCGAGTATCATTCCCCCTGCGAGTGGCGCGAGCGCATACTTTACCTTTTTTGCCTTTGGGCGGCCGCCCGGCCTATCCCTTATTTACCTTTTGATGCTTTTGCAAGAACTTTCCGATATCTTCGCACCCGATGGCCCGCTTGCCGCTGCAGTGGGCGATTACCGCCCCCGCCAGGCACAGCTGGAATTGGCGCAGGCCATTGAAGAGGCGCTGCGGAACCATTCCACGCTGATCGCCGAGGCGGGTACGGGCACTGGAAAAACGTGGGCCTACCTGGTGCCGGCATTTTTGGGGGGCGGCAAAGTATTGGTGTCGACCGGAACCCGCACCCTGCAGGACCAGCTTTTTCGTCGCGACCTGCCGCGCCTGCGCCAGGCGCTGGGCTTGCCCATACAGGCGGCGCTGCTGAAGGGGCGCGGCAACTATGTCTGCCATTACCATCTGGATCGCCTGTCGGGCGACGATCGGGCGTTGAAATCACGCGCCGAGGTCGGCCAGCTGCGGCATATCCAGGTGTTTGCCCAGCAATCGAAAACCGGCGATCGCGCCGACCTGGCGGCGGTGCCCGAAGACGCCGATATCTGGAACCGCGTGACATCGACCCGCGAAAACTGCCTGGGGCAGGAATGCCCCCATGTGAAGGATTGTTTTGTCCTCAAAGCCCGGCGCCAGGCACAGGATGCGGACCTTGTGGTGGTCAATCATGCCCTGTTCATGGCGGATCTTGCGCTGCGCGAAGAAGGCATCACCGACTTGCTGCCCACGGCCGAAATGGTGATTTTCGACGAGGCCCACCAGCTCCCGGACATCGCCACGCGCTTTCTGGGCACCAGCGTATCGTCCCATCAGTTGCTGGACCTGGCCCGAGCCGCGGAAGCGGCGGGCCTGGCGCATGCGCGTGAAGCCACCAACTGGAGCGAGGCCGGCAAGCGCATAGAACACGCCGCTCGCGAATTGCGCCTGGCCGCCGCGCCCATAGAAAAAATGCCCGGTCGCAAGGCCACCTTCCAGAACATCCCGGATGCGCAGTCCTTCGACCAGGCGCTGTCCGAACTGCTGGCGGTGCTGGACAAGACCTCGCAATTGCTGTCCGTGGTCAGCGACAAGCATCCGGACCTGGCTGCCGTCGCGAAAACCTGTCTGGATCTGCGCGCGCGCCTGTTCCAATGGAGCCAGCCGGATCGCCAAGGTCACGACGCCCTGCGCCGGTCGAAAGATGGCATGCGCGCTGCGGCGGCGGAAGAGCCGCAACGACCCGATGTGGACGGGCCTGATACCGGCATTGAAGGGATCCCGGCAATGCCGGCGCAGGCGCCGGGTGCAGCGGTGCGCTGGGTGGAGCACAGCCAGCATCACATGCGGCTGCATAGTGCGCCTTTGTCGGTGGCGCAGATCTTTTCCCGTTACCGCGGCAAGGACCAGGCCTGGGTGCTGACTTCGGCCACCTTGTCGGTCCATGGCGATTTCGGGCACTTTCAACGCCAGCTGGGCCTGTGGGACGCTGCCACGCAGCGCTGGGAATCGCCTTTCGATTACACCAGCCAGGGGGTGCTGTATGTGCCCAAGAGCCTGCCCTTGCCCAGCGACTATGGCTTCAACGATCAATTCGTACAGACATTGCTGCCTTTGATACGGGTATCCAGGGGTGGCGTGCTGGTGCTCTGCACGACTTTGCGGGCGGTGGAAAACATCGCCCAGAAACTGGAGGAATGCTTCGAGGACGAAGACCTGGATCGCGTGCTGCTGCGGCAAGGGGAAAGTTCGCGCCGCGTCCTGCTGGAGCGCTTTCGCGCGGAACGCAATGCGGTGCTGGTCGGCAGCGCAAGCTTCTGGGAAGGCATCGATGTGCCCGGGGATGCGTTGACACTGGTGGCGATAGACAAGCTGCCCTTCGCGCCGCCCGATGACCCGGTGCTCGAAGCGCGCTTGAATCTGTGCCGCAGTCAGGGCGGCAATCCCTTCATGGAATATCAGTTGCCCGAGGCCGCCATTGCGCTCAAGCAGGGCGCAGGCCGTTTGATCCGCACAGAACGGGACTGGGGGGTGCTGATGGTGGGGGATCGCCGTATGGTCGAGAAGCCTTACGGCAAGCTGCTATGGCGGGGTCTGCCGCCGTTCGCACGTACCCGGGAGCCCGACCAGGTGTTGGCTTTCATGCAAAGCAAACAGGCCCCTGAAGGGGGCCTGGAAGACAAAGGCAGCCTGGCGCTGGACGCTGGCTAAAGGGATCGGCGGCATGGCCAGGCGATGCCCGACACGCCTTAGAACCAGTTGACCGGGTTCCAGTAGCTGCCGCGCGGGGCGTTCAAGCCTTCTGTGTAGTATTTGCTGTCGGGGTAGTTCTGGTCCAGCACACGCTTGGTATCGTCGCGCAGTTGCGGCAGATTCAGCTTGTCATAGGACAAATACATGATATACAGCGCTTTCTCGGCGACCGGTACGCCCTCGAAGTCGGTAATGACGGTCTGGGCCCGATTCACCGCCGCCACATAGGCGCCACGTTCGTAATAGTACTGAGCCACATGCGCTTCGTTTTCGGCAATGGTGTTGACCAGCCAGGTGACCCGCTTCTTGGCGTCCGTCGTGTAGCGGCTGTCGGGATAACGCTTGATCAGCTCGTTGAAGGATTCATATGATTCACGCAGCCCCTTGGGATCGCGTTCGCTGGGGTCCTGGCGGGTGAACTTGGTGAATGAAGCGCTGGGGGGCGTGAAGGTGATCAAGCCCTTCAGATACAGCATGTAGTCCGTACCGGGGTGGTTCGGGTACTGCTGCTGGAACCGATCGATGGCCGCCAGTGCTTGTTCGGGCTCTTCGTCCTTCCAGTTTACGTAGGCCTGGTCAATGAGCGCTTGCTGCGCGTAACCCCCAAATGGGTAGCGGGCTTCGATGGCTTCCAGGCGGCTGCGGGCGTCTTTCCAGTTGCCGGCGCTGATTTCGGTGCGCGCATCCTGATACAGGCGCTCGGCGCTCCAGCCGGCGGTCTTGTCCTGCTCGCTCTTGATAGTGCCGCAGCCTGCTAGCAGCGCGGCCGTGGCCAAAACGAGGCCGACATGGCGCAAGTGGCGGGTAAGGCGGGGAAAATTGAAGTCCATGCGAGTCACAAAAGCGTCCTTGGTGTTAGCATTGCTCGCTGATTATATGATTTGTCGCCATGGATGACACAGATATCGACAAAGAAAGTGATTCTTTCCCGGCCCCGCTGGAATTCGAGCTTCCCCTATCGGCTTTGCCGGAGCGCCTGGATAAAGTCCTGGCAGGGCTGATCCCGGAGCATTCCCGCAGTCGGCTGCAGGGCTGGATCGAATCCGGGCATGTGCTGCTGAACGGCCAGCCCGCGCGCGTCAGGCAAATGGCCCACCCGGGCGACCGCCTGCTGGTGTACGAACAGCAGGCGCCCGAGCAGCAGGCCTTCACGCCCGAGGACGTGGCTTTCGAAGTCGTCGCCGAAAGCGCCGACTGGGTCGTCGTGAACAAGCCGGCGGGCCTGGTGACGCATCCTGGCGCAGGCAATTGGGGCGGCACGCTGCTCAATGGCCTGCTGTTTCGCTACCCCGAGTTGGGCCAGGTGGCCCGCGCCGGCATTGTGCACAGACTGGACAAGGACACGTCCGGCTTGTTGGTGGTGGCGCGCCACGAGAAGGCGCAGACCCACTTGATACGCCAGTTGCAGGCGCGCAGCGTCAGTCGTGAATATATCGCCTTGGTGCACGGCCGGCTGAGCGCTGCGGGCATGGTCAGGCTGGATATCGGCCGCGATCCGCGTGTGCCGGTGCGCATGGCGGTGGAACGCCCCATCGCGCCCAAGCCGGCCATCACGCATTATGCGCCGCTGCGCAGCGGTTCGATCGGCGGCGCGCCTGTGACGCAGGTCGCCTGCAAGCTGGAAACCGGGCGCACGCATCAGATACGCGTGCACATGATGAGCTTGCGTCATCCTCTTGTCGCAGACGTCTTGTATGGTGGCAGGCAGCTGGGCGGGGCGCTGCGGCAGCTCTTGCATGCGCGCGCCTTGAGCTTCGATGATTTCTCCACTGGCGAACGGGTGTCGTTTCAAGCCCCGCTCGCGCAGGACTTTCAACGGGTACTGGACCATATCGCGTGGACGTCATGAATTCGGCAAACGCTTTGCATACTATGTCGGGCCAGGCCTGGGATGGCGTGGATTACTTCTGCACCACGCGCCAGGGCGGCGTAAGCCAGGGCCCCTGGGCTGCGCTGAACCTGGGCGTGCATACTGAAGACGATCAGGATCATGTCGCGTCGAACAGAAGGGTGTTGCGCGCCATGCTGCCCGGCGAGCCGGTCTGGCTGAACCAGGTGCACGGCGTCGACGTGTGGGATGCCGACCGGCCGCATGCGCAGGCGGATAGTCCGCGCGCCGACGCGGCGGTTACCACCACGCCGGGCCGCGTGCTGGCGATCATGACCGCCGATTGCCTGCCCGTCGTGTTGGCCAGCACAGACGGCCGCGCGCTTGGGCTCGCGCATGCGGGGTGGCGTGGCCTGGCCGCAGGCGTGCTGGAAGCAACTTTGGGCATGCTGCAGCAACGGGCGCCAGGCGTTGCATGGCGGGCCTGGATAGGGCCGGCCATCAGCCAGAAGCACTTCGAGGTCGGCCACGACGTGTATTCCGCGTTTGTTGCCCAGGACGAGGCGAGCGCGCGGTTTTTTGCGCTGCAGGGCAAGCAGGGCAAGTGGCTGGCGGACCTTCCCGGCCTGGCGAGCTATCGTTTGCGC
>JAEWEH010000135.1 GCA_023389535.1 Pseudomonadota bacterium | reverse complement strand
GCCGCGATGCGGTGCGTCTGGTCGGGGGCTACGTCAAGAATGCGCTGGATCTCTGGCTGCACGCCAATGTGGAATACGGCCGCAAGCTGGCCGAAAGCGCCATCCGCCAGGCGCAGGCGCGGGCCCGGTCGGCCCAGAAAGTGGAAAAGCGCAAAAGCTCCGGTGTGGCGGTGCTGCCCGGCAAGCTGACGGACTGCGAATCCAGCGATACCGCGCGCACCGAGCTGTTCCTGGTAGAGGGCGATTCCGCCGGCGGGTCGGCCAAGATGGGCCGGGACAAGGAATTCCAGGCCATCCTGCCGCTGCGCGGCAAAGTGCTGAATTCCTGGGAAGTCGATCGTGACCGCCTGTTTGCCAATAATGAAATCCACGACATTGCGGTGGCCATCGGGGTGGATCCCCATGGCGCCGGCGACGTCGCGGACCTGTCCGGCCTGCGCTACGGGCGTATCTGCATCCTGTCCGATGCCGACGTGGACGGTTCGCACATACAAGTATTGTTGCTTACTTTGTTCTTCCGCCACTTCCCGCGGCTGGTGGAAGCCGGCCACGTCTATGTGGCGCGCCCGCCGCTGTTCCGGGTCGATGTGCCGGCAGCCGGCAAACGCCCCGCACGCAAGGTGTATTGCCTCGATCAGGGCGAGCTCGATGTGGTGCAGGAAAAGCTGCGCGGCGAAGGCGTGCGCGAAGGATCCTGGAGCATCAGCCGCTTCAAGGGCCTGGGTGAAATGAGCGCCGAGCAACTATGGGATACCACCATGAACCCGGACACACGCCGCCTGATGCCGGTCAGTTACGGCGAGCTGGGCATGGATGCGACACGACAGATGTTCGACATGCTGATGGGCAAGGGCGAATCGGCCCAACGGCGCCATTGGCTGGAAGAAAAGGGCAACCTCGCCGAAGTCGACGTTTAACGGATAGAAGAAATACCAAATGGATAGTACACAAGCAGGATTGTTCGACGACAGCGGCAGCAGTGAAGGAATTGCTCTGGCGCATTATGCGGAGCAAGCTTATCTGGATTACGCGGTTTCCGTTGTTCGTGGCAGGGCATTGCCCGACGTCGCGGACGGCCAGAAGCCCGTGCAGCGGCGTATTTTGTATGCCATGCAGGCCATGGGCCTGGGGCCGGGCGCCAAGCCGGTCAAGTCGGCGCGCGTCGTGGGCGATGTGCTGGGCAAGTATCACCCGCATGGCGATCAGGCCGCCTACGACGCCATGGTGCGCATGGCGCAAAACTTCAGCCTGCGTTATCCGCTGATCGACGGCCAGGGCAATTTCGGCTCGCGCGATGGCGACAACGCCGCGGCCATGCGTTATACCGAGGCGCGCCTGACACCGTTTTCGCGGCTTCTGCTGGACGAACTCGACGAAGGCACGGTGGATTTCGTCGCCAACTATGACGGCAGCCAGAAGGAACCGTTGATATTGCCGGCGCGCCTGCCGGTCATGCTGCTGAACGGCGCCTCGGGCATTGCGGTCGGCATGGCGACCGAAATCCCATCGCATAATCTGCGCGAGGTGGCGCGAGCCTGCGTGGCCCTGATCCGCAACCCCAAGCTGCCCGATGAAGAACTGTACAGCCTGATTCCCGGCCCCGATTTCGCCGGCGGCGGGCAGATCATTTCCGCGGCGTCCGACATTGCCGCCATCTATGCACAGGGCCGCGGCACCATCAAGGCGCGTGCGCGCTGGCAGTTCGAGGAAATGGCGCGTGGCCAGTGGCAACTGGTGGTCACCGAGCTGCCGCCGGGCGCGTCATCGCAAAAGATCCTGGAAGAAATCGAGGACTGCACCAACCCCAAGGTCAAGGCCGGCAAAAAAAGCCTGACCGCCGAACAGCAGCAGGCCAAGTCCATGATGCTGGGGCTGCTGGATACCGTCCGCGATGAATCCGGCAAGGACGCCGCCGTGCGCCTCGTCTTCGAACCCAAGACCAGCCGCATTGATCGCGACGAATTCGTCAATACTCTGCTCGCCCAGACCAGCCTGGAAGGCAGCGTATCCATCAACCTGGTATGTATCGGGACGGATGGCCGGCCGGGCCAGCGCGCCCTGCGGCAGGTGCTGGTCGAGTGGCTGGGTTTCCGTGCCCACACCATGACGCGCCGCACGCAGTTCCGCCTGGACAAGGTCACGGACCGCATCCACGTGCTGGAAGGGCGCATGGTGGTCTACCTGAATGTGGACGAAGTCATCCAGACCATACGCGAATCGGATGAGCCGCGCGCGGCCCTGATGCAGCGTTTCGATTTGTCCGAAAGGCAGGCCGAAGACATCCTTGAAATGCGTCTGCGCCAGTTGGCCAGGCTGGAAGGCTTTCGCATCGAGAAGGAATTGGCTGCCCAGCGGGACGAGCAGGCGGCCTTGCGCGAATTGCTGGACAATCCCGCGGCGTTCAAGCGCCTGATGATCAAGGAAATCGAGGCCGACGCCAAGCAGTACGGCGATGATCGCCGCACCCTGATCGAGGCGGCGGAGCGCGCCGTGCTGGAAACCAAGGTCCAGGAAGAGCCTGTGACCGTCATTATCTCTCAGAAGGGCTGGCTACGTGCCAGGCAAGGGCATGGGCACGATGCGGCGCAGTTCGGCTTCAAGGCTGGCGACGGCCTGTACGACGCCATAGAATGCCTGAGCACGGACGACTTGGTGGCATTCTCAAGCACCGGGCGTGTGTACACGGTGGCGGTGGCCGGCCTGCCTTCGGCGCGCGGTGATGGCCAGCCCATTACTTCCATGGTCGACGTCGAACCAGGCGCCCGCATCACGCACATGGTCGCCGGCCCGGCGGCGCAGCGTTTCGTGCTCGGCACCCAGGCGGGCTACGGCTTCATCACTACCCTGAAAGACCTGACCACGCGACAGCGGGCCGGCAAGAATTTCATGGCGCTGGAAAAAGGCGATGTGATGATGAAGCCCCTGCGCTTGCGCGATACAGACCAGTATCTGGCCATGCTGACGAAGAAAGGACGCTTCCTGGTGGTCGACCTGGCCGAGCTCAAGAGCTTATCGGGCGGCGGGCGTGGCACGATTTTGATGGGATTGGACGCGGGCGACGCCTTGGCGCAGTGGGTGGCCGGCGGGCCGCAGGGCGTATTGGCGTCCGGTATTTACCGCAACAAGTCCATCGTCGAAACTTTGGGCCCCGACATTCTGGCCCATTACCTGGGCAAACGCGCGCGCAAGGGAAAAAGCTTGTCCATCAAAGTGAAGCAGCCCGTATTGTCCGCCGCATAGTCTCCGACAATGCTGAAAGCGAAGCCGCCTGCGTGCGCACATCCCGGCCGCCATGGCCGCATCGGGCGCACGAAGAATGCATGCGGCTTAAAATGGCGGGCAATTCCTTTATTTTCTGACAATTGGGCATTATGAGTTTCAAAGTCACTGTTCAACCCAGCAACCATGAATTCACGGTCGAGGAAGGGCAAACCGTCCTGGATGGGGCCATGGCCGCGGGCATCGTCCTGCCCTACAGTTGCCGCAACGGCGCATGCTCCACCTGCAAGGGCAAAGTCATCGCCGGCGACTATGACGCAGGCAACAGCCCGGCACAGATACTCTCGCCAGAGGATCTGGAGCAAGGCTATACCCTTTTCTGTCAGGCTCGACCCAGTTCCGACCTGCTCATCGAGGCACATGAAATCCGCATGGCAAGCGACATCCAGATCCGCAAGATGCCTTCGCGCGTCATGGGTCTGGATAAGCTGGCCGATGATGTCATGGTGATCAAATTGCAATTGCCCGCTGCCGATCCCTTCCGCTACTACGCGGGGCAGTATCTGGAATTCATTCTCAAGGACGGGCGCCGGCGCAGCTACTCCATGGCCACGCCGCCCGCCGAAAACAATCTCGTGGAGCTGCATGTTCGTCATATGCCTGGCGGGGTGTTCACCGACCACGTGTTCGGTACTGGCGCCACACAAATGAAGCTGCGCGAGATCCTCCGCGTGGAAGGGCCTTTCGGCTCCTTTTTCCTGCGCGACGATTCGGATCGGCCTCTGGTGTTCCTGGCCAGCGGCACGGGCTTTGCGCCCATCAAGGCCATTGTCGAGCGCATGATAGCAACGGGCGACCAGCGCAAGGCGGTACTGTACTGGGGGGGGCGCCGCCCGTCCGATCTTTACATGGATGAAGTTGCCCGGCAGTGGGAACAGCAACTGCCGAACTTTAGCTATGTGCCGGTGGTGTCCAACGCCTTGCCGCAGGATGGCTGGGCGGGCCGCGACGGCTTCGTGCACAAGGCCGTGATGCAGGATATTCCCGATCTCTCGGGTTACCAGGTATATGCCTGCGGCGCACCCGTCATGGTGGATAGCGCCAGGCGCGACTTCATCGAGCACTGTGGCCTGCCTGAAGACCAGTTCTTCGCCGATGCCTTCACGACCGAGGCGGACGCACCCTGATCTACCGCCTGCGCCGGCGGGGGGGCCGGCGCAAGGCATTCCGTCCAACCAGCATTCAAGGAAAGGACAATGAAAATAGCGATACTGGGCAGCGGCATCATTGGCACCTCCACGGCGTGGTGGCTGAAGCAGGCCGGCCATGATGTGGTGGTCATCGATAAGGAAAGCGGGCCGGCGCAAGCCGCCAGCCGGGCCAATGGCGGGCAGATCTCGGTATCGTATTCAGAGCCGTGGGCCAATCCGCAAGCACCCATGAAACTGCTGCGATGGCTGCTCAAGGACAACGCGCCGATCCTGTTTCGCCCGCGGATGGACCCCAGGCAATGGTGGTGGGGGCTGATGTTCCTGCGCGAATGCCTGCCCGGCCGCCTTGCGCCCAATATCCGGGCCATGGTGCGTCTGTCGGAATATAGCCGCAGTACGTTGCAGGGCATGCGCGAAGACCTGGGAATCCAGTATCATCAGCTGCAGCGTGGCATCCTGAACTTCTACCGGGATCCCGTGGAATTTGAAAACTCGCAGGAAATGGCGGGTGTCATGCGCGACTTCGGGGTAGACCGGCGCATTGTAGGCGTGGACGAAATCCTGCAACTGGAGCCAGCGCTGACGCCGGTGCGCGACAGCATCGTCGGTGGCGATTACACGGCCGAGGATGAAACCGGGGACGCCTACCTCTTCACCTGCGCACTGGCCGACAAGGCGCGCGCGCAGGGTGTGGAATTTCGTTATGCCACGCAGCTCAGCCGCTTGCTGTCTTTCGGCGGGCGCATCCGCGGCGCAGAATTGATCGGCCCGGACGGGCTATATGAGACCCTCCACGCGGACGCTTATGTGGCGGCGTTGGGCACCGATACGCCGCAATTCGTCCACCCATTGGGCGTGCCCTGCAATGTGTACCCCACCAAAGGCTACTCGGCCACGTTCGATATCATAGATCCCGCCGCTGCCCCCACTGTCAGCCTGACGGACAGCGCCCACAAGGTCGTGTACACGCGGCTGGGCGCGCAATTGCGCATGGCGGGGACGGCCGAAATCTCCGGGTATTCGCGCGCCCTGAATACAATCCGTTGCGATAATATGAAGCAACTGGCGCAGGAATTATTCCCAAGCGCACTCGATTTTGATAATGTACGCTACTGGTCGGGCTTGCGTCCTACGACGCCTTCCAACGTCCCTTTAATAGGCAGGACGAAAATCCCGAACCTGTATCTGAACACCGGGCACGGCACACTGGGCTGGACGATGGGCGCGGGCTCCGGCCGCGCCTTGGCCGACCTCATATGCGGCCGCAAACCCGAACCCGAGTTTCCTTTTCTAGGTTGACCGTTTTTATGAAATTACATTGGCTACATGGCACCCGGTTCTCAGGCCGAGGGCTTGCATGGGCGAGCGCCGGTGCTTTACTGCTGTCATCGGCGGCTGCCACGGCGGCCACCGAGATCCGCGTCTGGCATTCACTAAGTCCTTATAACAAGGAAGTGTTCGAAGACCTGATCAAGGACTTCAACAAAGAGCAGAAAGACATCAAGGTCAGCTTGCGTGCCTTCGATAATGAAGACGCAGTCGAGGCCGCGCTGGCAGCCGCCAAGAAACGCGACGACCGCCCCAACCTGGTGCAACTGGATGACGACCGCGCGCCGGAAGAAGTGGCGGGGCGTTCCTACATTCAGCCCATGCATGCCTTGTTGGGCAAATACCCCATCAAGGACGCGAAGTGGTTCCTGGCTGAACAAAATACTTTCGCACGCGATGCGAAGGGCCGCCTGGTTGCCTTCCCTTACATGGTCGACGTCCCTGTGATGTTCTACAACGTCGACGCCTTCAAGAAAGCCAAGCTCTCGCCCGCCATGCCCCAGCGCGCCTGGAGCGGCCTGCAGGATCAACTGGTGACACTGGCCAACAACGGGTCGCGCAAATGTCCGCTGACATCCGACCAGCCGGTGTCCATCAACCTGGAAAACCTGGCGGCGGTCAATAACCAGCTCTACGCCAACAACGAAAACGGCCTGAAAGGTAAAGGCAAGCCGGCTTTCATGTTCGACCTGATGTACATCCGGCACCTGTCGCTGATGATCAGTTGGGCGCGCACCGAACTGCTGGTCAAGCCTGAATTCGATTCCGTCGCAACCAAGCGCTTTGCCAACGGGGAATGCGCAGTACTGATGTCCACGTCGGGCAATCTTGGTTGGTTCAACAGCATAAAGAAACTGGACTTCGCCGTTACCGGCTTGCCGTACTATCCCGAAGTCACGCAGAAGCCCGGCAGTCCCTTCGTCGGTGGCTCCGCCCTGTGGGCGATTGCCGGTCAATCCAAAGAAAGCGATGCCGCCAGCGCCAAGTTCCTGGGCTGGCTGGCGCAGCCCAAGCGTGCTGCGCAATGGTATCAAAGCACCGGTTTCCTGCCGCTGACGCAGCAGGCATTCGCGCTGACCGAAAACAGCTACTACAAGAACCTGGGCGACTGGAAGCAACTGGTTGCGGTCAATGACCGCAACCCGGGTGCCAATAGCCGCGGATTCCGGATAGACAATTATCCCCAGATCCACGCCATGTTCAAAAAGACGCTGGAAAAGGCGCTTAGCGGCAACCAGCCAGCCGTCACCGCTCTCAAGACGGCGGCCACCGAAGCCGGCAAGATGATGGGCAAGTAAACCGCGCCAAGCGGGCATACGCCAAGGGGCGGCGGTTCGCCGCCCTCATCGCACGGGCCCTGTCACAAGGCCGCCACCGGGGCAAAACCAGCCCGGGTGGCGGCCTTTGGCATGGTTGCGCAGTCCAGCGCGCAAGCCCTTGATTTTCCGGCATGAATGGGCAAGGGGAGCAGGGCTAAAAGTTTCTATCCGTACAAGCCGGTCTGGCGCAGGGGCGCGGTCCTGCGCAAGATGTCGCCGATGCCGATCCTGGTAGCGGTCGGCCTGTCATGGATGGAAAACATGTTCCGATTTCTTGTCGCCGTTTCCGCGTTTGCCTTGCTGCCGGCTTGTGCACATCTGCCTGAATGGCCGGCGCTCGCGCTGCTGAAACATTCAGGGGGCGGGCCGCCCCAGACCGTCTACCACTTCGATTGGGAATTGTCGGGCAGCCGCGCCGTCACCCCTTTACAAGTGTTCGATGATGGTCGGCGCACCTGGTTGCAGTTCGCACCGCAGCAAGCGGTGCCGGCAATTTTCGACCACAGTGCGGGAACTGATCTGCCTTTGCCCTATGTCCACGAAGGACCCTAT
>JAEWEH010000102.1 GCA_023389535.1 Pseudomonadota bacterium | reverse complement strand
ACTGGCTTGTTGCAGCCCTTGCAGGAGAAGCGCCGCGAACTTGCCGACCGGCACGGGCGCCATGTACCCATGGTCGTCAAGATCGCACCCGACTTGAGCCAGGACCAGATCGATATCATCGCGGAGCTGCTTCCCCGCCATGGCGTGGACGGCGTGATTGCCACCAACACCACCTTGTCGCGCGACGCCGTGCAGGGTCTGCCGCATGCTCAGGAAGCCGGCGGGCTGTCAGGCCCGCCAGTCCATGAGCTCTCGCTGCGAGTCATTGCCCGGCTGCGACAGCAGTTGGGCGCCGAGTTCGCCATTATCGGCGTGGGCGGCATACTGAGTGGCAAGCAGACACAGGAAAAAGTCGCAGCCGGGGCTAATGCGGTGCAGCTGTACACCGGCCTGATTTACCGTGGCCCCGGCTTGATCGCAGAGTGTGTGCGCGCCATGCCTGAATGAAAACATCCCTGCGCCGCCGGAGGCGTGCAGGGATGTTTTCATTGCCGTTCGCCCTTGGGGCGAACGGCCCGTCGCGTGTCGCTTAGACGGCAGCTGCGCGGCGTGCGCGCGGGGCGGCCTTCGATGCGGCTTCCGCGGCGTCGCTGGCGGCCTTGAACGTTGCGTTGGTGGCGGCAGTGATATTCGACTCAGCTGCTTCGGCGGCTTGGCGAGAAGCCTTGGCCACCGATTCGTACGCGCTGTTTGCCGTCGCAAGCGAAGACTTCAACAGGGCGACCGCGCCTTCCGATCCGGTCGGGGCATTCTTCGAGATCTGATCGATGGCGTCCGAAACTTGTTGTTGGCCCAAGGCGATCTGCTCTTCAGTCAGCTTGGACAAATTTACCTGCACGCCCGAAAAGATATCGTAGACATGCTTGCCGTATGCCAGGGCTTTTTCAGCGCTGGGCTGCACCAGGCCAGAGGTGAAGGCGAGCGCTTCCTGCGCGTCCCTGACTTCGATGGCTTGCTGGGACTTTTCCGCAACTTCGTCCAGCGTGGCCTTGATGACCTTGATGTTCAGATCGACCAGCCTTTCAAAGCCGCCGAATACAGCGCCTTGTACAGCCAGCAGGTTGTCCAGCGAGGCTTTCTGGCTTGCGAGTACTTGTTGAGGGATTGCGCTCATGGTATTTCCTTATATGTGAACCGTGATACGGATTCGTCCTGTCCGGGCGGTTCCCGGACCTATGAATAAAGAAGGCTAAGCAAATCACCTGACTCGTGAAAACCTTCCATGCTGCATTGCACAATGGAAATTCTACCTGATTCGAAAATGATGTCAAGGTTTTTTGTTGCGGCGCAACAAGACTGTGCCAAGTAAAAGATGTAACGGCGGAAGCGCGGCTATAAGGGGTATACCTAAGCGACAAAGCCCGGCGCATGCCCTAGGATGGGCCGGTTGTTTTTACAACTACTGACATTCATTCGTTTGGCCCCGGCCGAACATCGGAGATTCAATGAAGCCCTTTACCTTGAAGCTCGGCGCCGCCCTGTTTCTCAGCAGCCTATTTTCCGCCGGCACCGCGGTCGCCGCCGACTTTCCGGATCATTCCATCAATATGGTCGTGCCCTTTTCAGCGGGCGGGCCGACTGATAACGTCGCGCGCTCATTGGCGGAAGCAATGCGCCCCGCTTTGGGCCAGACTGTGGTTGTGGAAAACAAGGGCGGTGCGGGCGGCACGATAGGCGTCACCCAGGTGGCACGCGCCAAGCCCGACGGCTATAACATCCTGCTGATGCACATCGGCTTCTCGACGGCCCCTTCCCTGTACAAAAACCCCGGCTATGATCCGTACACCAGCTTTGAACCCATCGGGCTCGTCGTAGACGTCCCGATGACCATCATTGCGCGTTCCGATTTCCCGCCCAACAACATCAAGGAACTCGTCGAATATCTGAAAGCGAACAAGGACAAGGTCTCGCTGGCCAACGCCGGCATCGGCGCGGCCAGCCATCTATGCGGCACCATGTTCGCCAGCGCCATCGGCGTGGACCTGCTTACCGTCCCCTACAAGGGCACCGCACCGGCCATGAACGACCTGCTGGGCAAGCAAGTCGACGTGCTGTGTGATCAAACCACCAACACGACCCAGCACATCAACGCGGGCACAGTGAAGGCCTACGCGGTCACCAGCAAGCAACGCGTACCGACGCTGCCCAACCTGCCGACCATGCAAGAGTCCGGTTTCAAGGACTTTGAAGTAGGTATCTGGCACGGCATGTGGGCTCCCAAAGGCACGCCGAAGCCGGTCACGGATAAACTGGTTTCGGCCTTGCAAACGGGTATGGCTGATCCCGATTTCCAAAAACGCATGGCCGGCCTGGGCGCCACCGTACTGACTTCCGAAGCCAATCCGGAAGCCCTGACCAAGAAAGTCAAGCAGCAGGTTCCGCAGTGGGCCGATCTCTTCAAGAAGGCAGGCCTGGAACCCCAGTAAGCTTGCTGATGTGACGCAACCGGGCGGGCAGGCCAGCCGCCTGGTTCTTGCCAGCCCCTGCACCAGCAGGGGCTGCTTTTCTTAATGCTTGGCTTCGTAGCCTAAAGCTTCCGATATTTGCGCAGCCGTGCGCAATAAGACTGGAATCCATTCGTCGCGCAAGCGCTCGGCGGGCGCCGAAATGGACAAGCCGGCCTGCAGCTTGCCGCTGTCGTCGTAGATGCCGGCCGCGATGCAGCGCACGCCCAGTTCCAGTTCTTCGTTGTCGCGCGAATAGCCCAAGCGCCTGACTTGCGCCAGATCGCGCTCCAGTTGGTCGGTCTGGGTAATGCTGTTGCGGGTGGTACCTGCCAGCCCGGTCCGCATGGCATAGGCCTTGACCTGGCGCGGGTCGCTGACGGACAAAAACAGCTTTCCGGTGGAGGTCAGGTGCAGGGGCGCGCGGCCGCCAATGGCGCGCACGACTTGCATGCCCGAGCGCTCGCTCCAGGCGCGTTCTATATAGACGATTTCGTCGCCCTGCTGCAAGGACAGGTTGATGGTCTGGCCCGTCAGCTTGTGCAGTTCGCGCATCGGTTCCAGGGCGACTTCACGAACGTTCAGACGGCCCTTCACCAGGGACCCCAGTTCCAGCAGGCGCATCCCCAATTGATAGAGCCCGCTATCGACCCTTTCCACATAGCGCCCTACGACCAGATCGTTCAGGATGCGATGCGCTGTTGAAGTATGCAGCCCGGTCGCGCTTGCCAGATCTTTGAGCGGCACCGGATCGGCATGCTTGGCCAGGACGTCGAGCAGCAGCATGGCGCGCTCGAGGACCTGTATGGTTATGGACGTGTCACCGGCAGGCTGGGTGCCATTGGAAAAGGAGGCGAGTAATGTGGCTCGTGGCATAGTCTTTTTTGACGCAACGCAACAATTCCATAATATGAAAAAACCATGATGCCTGCAAGCATTATTTTTCGGGAGGTGTCAGCGTACCCCCAAGCCGCAGGGCTTCGGCGCGCAGGAATGCCAGGGCCTCGGCGGCCGCCATGGGCTCGCCTTTGACGCCCAGGTCGATATGGGGTTCGCCGCTGCCGCCCATGCTGGGCAGGCTGAAGGCCTTGATGCCCTGCCAGCGCCGCTCCAGCTCTTCAAGAGACGGGGTGATACGCGATTCCGGCAGCTGAAACACCAGAAAGGAATGCTCCACCCGCGTCAGCCTATGCTGCAATTCACGGTAGCGCGTATCCAGCGTCCATTCCATCATCGGCCAGGCCATGACGGGAAAGCCCGGCATGAAGGTATGGTCTTTGATGAAAAACCCCGGAATCTTGTTGTAGCTATTGGGGACGATTTCAGCCCCCACCGGAAATACCCCCATCTGCAGCCGCTGCTGGTTTTCAGGCAAGGACATGTCGCTGCTGCCCTGGCCCCGCCGCTCGTTGTCGGCACAACGTTCGGCAATCAGCCTGGCGGCCTCGGGGTGCAGAGCGAGTTCGACACCCAGCGCCTGCGCTGCCGCCTGGCGAGTTTGGTCATCCGGCGTTGCCCCTATGCCGCCACAGCAGAACACCACGTCATCCGTGGCGAAGCTGCGGGCCAGCGCTGCCGCGATGGTGTCCCTGTCGTCGGAAATGATTTCAGCCGCTGACAGCTGCATGCCGCGCTGCGACAGCAATTCAATGAGTTTCGAGAAATGCTTGTCCTGGCGACGGCCCGACAGGATTTCATCGCCGATGATGATCAACCTTATCTTGCGTGCTGCAGTGGTGGTCACTGTCCGCTCCTTCACGTGTCGATGGTTCTCTGGGCACGCAGCTGGCGCAGCGCTTCCAGGCTGAAATGCGCGAAGACGAGCGCAGAGAACACCGGCAGGACCAGCCACGCGGGCGGAAAGAGGTTGATCAAGGCCAGCACGCCGCCGATCAGCCACAACTGCCGGTTATGCCGACGCCATATCAGGCGTCTTTCCTGCGCGCTGGCGTGCTCGATGATGGCGTCGACGCGCAGCATGCGGGTGAAGGCGAAAGCCCACCAGAATATGGGCAGCAGGACGGGAAACGGCGGTATCAGCCACAACGGCATGGTCAGCAGCCAGCCCAGCGTGAACAGGCTGCCGACCCAGATTGCGTTCCATGTGCCCACGGCCACGGAAAACTGCCCTTGGCGGGACAAGCCGGGGTAATCGCGTTTGTCCAGATGGCGCAAGACGATGGGCATGACGAAGATGGCTGCAATGACCAAGCCCAAGATGCCCGATATCGGCAGCAAAATACCAGCCGCCAGCAAGGGGATCAGGTACAGCTTGATGGAGAACAGGCCGACGGCAAGCATCCACTGGTCAACCTGATTGACGACGCCCCAGTCCGCCATTTCGACATTGAGCCATTGCGTCAGCGGCGTCCAGAACGCCCAAAGCAATATAATCGCGCCCAGCAAGGCGATGATGAAAGGCAAAAACAGCGCCGCCAGCATTTTGGGATGGCACTGCGACACCAATGCGCGCTTGAAGGCGAGGCCGACCGAGGCAAGGCCCGTGACCCCCGCTTGCCGGTCGCGGATAGCAATGTTGTATTCTTCGTTCATCAATAAACCCTGAATTCAAGACACGACTATCATAGTGACTCCGGCCCCCGTAAACAACGCCGTTGTCACGCTAATTTTGCTGTATGACCGTACTTTATCCCCAACATCAGATGGATGCGCTGCGCGACCGCCTGCAACAAGGCGGCCTGACGGTGGCCTGCTATTGCGCCGCGTGGTGCGACACCTGTACGCAATACCGTCCGGACTTCTCAGCCCTGGCCGACAAATGGCCCGCAATCACTTTCGTCTGGATCGATATAGAAGAAAACCCCGAGCTGCTGGATGACGAGGAAGTCGAAAACTTCCCCACGCTGTTGATCCAAGGGCCTCAAGGCAATGTGTTCTTCGGCCCCTTGCAGCCCTACATCAGCCATCTGGAACGGCTGCTGAGCCGGGCGGACGAGTCCTCGCCCTGCGTGCCGGACGGGCCCGGTCCCTTGTTGGGTCTGATTTAAAAGATAGCCCGCAGCTTGATCGGCCCACAGGAAATGGGCCGATACATCTTAGTGGCGGCCGCCACCAAGCAGTACGCCTACTGATTTTCTATGAGCATGCACGGGCGTTGCAGGCTTGGGCGCTTCGGTAGAGGCCAGCCTGGGTGACGGCACATAGGGCTTGTAAAAGAAATCGTCGACTGGCTTGGACGGTGACGACCCATAACCGTTGCCGTGGCTGTATCGATCGCTGCGGCCGCTACGCCGTGGTACTGGCGGCAACGCCAGCCGGCCGCGCGGGATCTTGGCCTTGATGAGCTTTTCTATATCGAGCAGATAACGCTCTTCTTCAGGCGAGAAGAAGGCAATCGCCTCGCCCGTCTTCCCGGCCCGGCCGGTACGGCCTATGCGATGCACGTAGTCTTCGGCGTTATAGGGAAGGTCATAATTGATGACGCAGGGCACGCCCGCCACATCCAGGCCGCGGGCCGCCACGTCGGTGGCGACCAGGACCTCGAGCTCACCGGCCTTGAAAGCCTCGAGGGCTTTCATGCGATCGAGCTGGCTTTTATCGCCATGGATCGATTCGGCCTTCACGCCGTCACGCACCAGCTCGCGCGCCAGGCGGCTGGTGCCTATTTTGGTGTTGGAAAATACGATGACCTGGTTAAAGCCGCGCGACTTGACCAGATGCACCACTGCGGCGCGCTTTTCATTGCCAGCCAGCGGATAGGCAATCTGCGTCACCGTGTCGGCGGTCGCGTTGCGCGCCGCCACTTCGATCTCGGCCGCGTTCTTCAGGTAACTGCGGCCCAGCTTGCGAATTTCATTGCTGAAGGTGGCCGAGAACAACAAGCCCTGGCGATTGGCCGGCAACAAGCGCACGATGCGGTCCAGGTCCGGCAGAAAGCCCATGTCGAGCATGCGGTCGGCCTCGTCGAGCACCAGAATGCCGACCTGGCCGAGGTTCACGTTCTTTTGTTCTACATGGTCCAGCAGTCGACCGGGCGTGGCGATGAGGATCTCGCAGCCGCGACGCAGGGCCTCGCGCTGCGGGCCGATGTCTACCCCGCCGAACACGACCGTGGAGCGCAAAGGGGTCGCCTTGCTGTATTCCACCACGCTGTCCGAAACCTGGTCGGCCAATTCGCGCGTAGGCGTCAGGATCAAGGCGCGCACCGGGTGCCGCGCTGGCGATGCGCTGGTATTGGCGAATTGCATCAGGCGATGCAGGATGGGCAATGTGAATGCCGCGGTCTTGCCGGTGCCGGTCTGAGCCGCCCCCATGACATCGCGGCCATCCATGACAATCGGAATGGCCTGGGCCTGGATGGGTGTCGGGGTCGTATAACCGGTTTCGGCGACGGCTTTGAGTATGCTGGGATGCAGGCCGAAATCGGAAAAAGTGGCTACGGGTGTTTCGGAGGGTAGTGAAGTAGTATCTGTCATTGAAAATGTTTGCGCCCAGCGCGGGAAAACCCCGCGCGCAGCTCTTTTAACCCGCTTATTTTAACGCAGCGCAAGGGGTCGACCGACTTTTGTCGCTGGCCGCTACCACAATAACGTGCCAGAAGGGGTGAAATGTCGTTAAAAGCAGACGCTTTGGCGGGACGGGCTAGAACAGGAACTTGAGCAGCCAATAGGCGACCATGCCCCCCAGGATCACCAGCAGCGTGCTGCGGGTGCGCCAGTACACCAGCAAAGCGATCAATGCCGCCGCGGCCTTGAGGTCCAGCGTGGGGCCCATGCCTTGCTGCCAGGGGAAGAGTTCCGGAACAATGATGCCCACCAGCGCTGCGGTCGGGGCATAGCGCAAAGCACGCCGCACGGAATCGCGCAGCGGCAAATAGTCGCCGAAGACGAAATACCCGCAGCGTGTCAGCAAGCTGCACAGCACCAGCATGCCGATGACGGAAAATACATACCAATCGTATTCGGAATCGCCAGTCATGTCATGCCTTTGCCGGACGCTTCAGCCGCTCGGCCAGCACACCTGCCAATACGCCACCCACTACTGCGGCCGCCAGACCCAGGCGCAAGGGCAAGGGCTGGCCTACCCAGGCGATGCCGCCCGCCGTAAGCAGGCACATGACCATGGGACGGGTCTTGATCAGGGGAATGACCACGGCCATCAGGGCCAGCACCGCGGCAAATTCCAGCGACCAGCTGGCGGGTATGAATCCGCCCAGGTACACCCCCAGCAGTGATGAGACGTTCCATGAGATCCACCCGGGTATGAC
>JAEWEH010000099.1 GCA_023389535.1 Pseudomonadota bacterium | reverse complement strand
GCCAAGCCCTACGCGCTATATGGCGCCCAAGTCAGTTCGGGCGTGAAAGAGATCGTCTGGTCCGGCGGGCCGCTGCTCGATGAACACTACGATGAGTTCGTGTTCGTCGGCTATCTAAGCAGTGGGTTGACGCCGGGTTCCACCGTCTACTTTCCCGTCGTGCAGGAATGCCAGGAAGGCGTGTCGCGCTGGATAGACCAGCCAGCCGCCGCCGGGCAAAAGCCCGCCGGCGATCATTCCGACACCCCCGCACCGGGTCTCAAGCTACTGCCCAAACAATAACCGGACCAGTGCTTCCGACGTACATGGATATGCGTCGGACAAAAGGGGTTTCACCATGCATATCGTGCATCTTGCAGGCACGCCTGTGCGCGACGCACTGTCGCGTGCGGCCGCCGCATTGCTTTGCGTACTGGCTCTTTTATTATGGGCGCCGCTGGCGTCCGGACATGCTTCGCTGGTGGGCAGCGCGCCGGCTGCGGGCAGCGTCTTGTCAGCAGCGCCGACGCAGGCTCGACTGCGGTTTAACGAGCCGGTATCGCCGTTGGTGCTCAAAATCATTCAGCCCGATGGCAGTGCGCTGGACATTGATCCACAACACGTCCGGACCTTGTCCGACGGCCTTCAGATTCCCTTCCCCGGCCTGACCCAGCAAGGCGCCTATGCGCTGAGCTGGCGCGTGGTCTCGGCTGACGGACACCCCATCGGAGGCTCCGTGGCTTTTTCGATCGGAGCGAGCGCCGCCGGTTCCGCTTCCGCCGAACCGGTCCACCACGCACGGGATGGGCTGATCTGGTTGCTGCGTCTCTGCTGGTACATCGGGCTGTTTTTCGGCACCGGCCTGGCTGCCGTCCAGTCCATCCATGCCCCGGCCGGCGCCATGGCCCGGCAGGGCCGGCGCTTGTTGGCTCTCGGCGGCGGAGCGACCCTGCTGAGCCTGGGCATGCTGGGGGTGGACGCCCTGGATACGCCGCTCTCTGGTCTATTGGCCATCGACAACTGGCGTACCGCCATCTCGACCTCTTTCGGTCTTGCCGCGGCCCTGTCGCTGGCCGCGCTGAGTTGCGCGGCCATGGCCTGGCAGGTCAGGACGGTTTTTTTCAAAAGACTGTCGGCGTGTCTCGCTCTGTTCCTGCTGGGCGCCGCTCTGGCCTGCAGCGGCCACGCCAGTACGGCAATGCCGTCATGGCTGGCTAAACCCGCCGTGTGGCTGCATGCCATCGCGATCGTCCTGTGGATAGGTTGGCTGATACCACTCGCGCAGGCGTTGGGCCAGCCGTCCGGGCCGGTATTGCTCAAGCGTTTTTCCCGCACGATACCAGCCGTGGTGGCGCTGCTTTTTGCCAGCGGCGCCCTATTGACGTATTTGCAGCTTGATCGGCCTGCGTCGCTATGGCACACCGCATACGGCCAGGTCCTGATGGTCAAGCTGGGTTGTGTGTCTTTGCTCCTGGCCTTGGGCGCCTACAACCGCTACCGCCTGACCGCGGCCGCGCTGAACGGGGATGCGAACGCCACGCGATCCATGCGTCGCATCATTTATGTCGAATGCATGCTGGCCGCGGCGGTCCTGGCCATCGTAGCGCTCTGGCGCTTCACCCCGCCCCCACGCGCTTCGGTGGCCGCCGCGCCGCCCTCCGGCATCGTGGCGCATATTCATACCGATGCGGCCAGCGCTGAATTCGATGTGCAGCCGGCCCGGGAAGGACAGGCAAAGACGCTGACGCTGCGGCTGCGCGGACCGGACGGGCAGGCCCTGGCCGCTCAGGACGTCGACGTCGTATTTTCCAATGCGTCCGCCGGCATCGAGCCTATTGTTTTCCACGCCCAGCCTTCGCCCGATGGCGGCTGGCAGGTCGGCCATATCGAACTCCCTTACCAGCAAAGCTGGGACGTGCGCATTGAAGCGCTGATTTCCGACTTTGAGCGCATCACGCTGACCACCAGGCTGCAACCGCCGGACCAGCAATCCAAAACATCAACAAAGCAATCCACGACATCAGCATCGACGAAGGAGCAACACCCATGAACCACCTCGCAAGAGCAGAAGTAGAAACAAGATCGGCCGCCCTGCCTGCCGCCCGTATGCGTGGGGGCAAGTCGTCGAAGGCCTGGATACTCGTCCTGGGCGGCGTCCTGGGTGCAGCGGCGCAGGCACAGGAGCAGGCCCAGACGCTGGCGCCCATCGTGGTAACAGCCGATGAGGGCGCCAGCCTGACCGCGCCGACCTTGCGGGAAGCCCGGACCCAAATAGAACACATCCCGGGCGGCGCCGCGCTGGTGGAAGATAGCGCCTGGCGCGACACCCAGGCGGCCACGGTCAAGGACATTCTCGATTACACGCCCGGGGTTTTCGCCCAGCCCAAATGGGGCGAAGACGCGCGCCTGTCCATACGGGGCTCGGGCTTGTCGCGCTACTACCACATGCGCGGGATTGCCCTGTATCAGGACAGCGTGCCGTTGAACAATGCCGATGGCAGTACGGATTTTCAATGGATAGACCCCACGGCCTATCGCTATACCGAGGTCTACAAAGGCGCGAATGCGCTGCGTTTTGGCGCCGGCACCCTGGGCGGCGCGGTCAATTTTGTCACCCCCACCGGGCGGGACGCCAGTCCTTTCCAGGGGCGTTTCGACGCGGGCAGTTTCGGCTGGCGGCGCACGCAACTGAGCAGCGGCTTCGTCGGCGACAAGCTCGATGGGTTCATAACAGGTTCCTGGCAGCGCCAGGACGGGTTTCGTGACCATAGCGGCGGCGATTCCCTGCGGATCAGCGGCAATGTCGGCTGGCGGCTATCGGACAATGCCGAAACACGCTTCTATCTGACCGGCGCGCGCATACGGCAAGACATTCCGGGATCCGTGACGCGCGAACAAGCGCTCAACGATCCCCGCCGCGCAGCAAGCGCAAACGTAAGCAATGACTGGCAGCGCAATATCGATGGCGCGCGCATCGCCAACCGTACGGTGTACGCGACGGGAGACACGGTTTATGAATTCGGGGGATGGTATTCCCAAAGCCATTTGCGGCATCCCATCTATCAATACCTGGATAACGATTACACCGACTACGGGGCCTATACCCGACTGGTAAAATCCCGGCCCGTGGCGGGCCATGACAATCGCCTGACCTTGGGATTGACCTGGTCGGCGGGCACGGTGGACGCGAACAACTACGTCAATACGGGAGGCCACCGCGGCGCGCAGCTGTCGCAAACCAAGGACAGGTCCGATAACGTGACGCTTTATGGCGAGAACGCTTTCGACATCGTGCCCGGCGTATCGTTGATCACCGGCATGCAGTACCTGCATGCCCGACGCGAACGCGCTGACCGCTATAACGGCGGGCAGCAGGCTAATCGCTCCGGCGAAAAAAGTTACGACTTCTTCAATCCCAAGCTGGGCCTGCTATGGCAGCTTCAGCCCGGATGGCAAGTCTACGGAAACATATCGCGCAGCGCCGAACCGCCGACCTTTGGCGATATGAACTTTTCGACGGCGAACGATCTGGACCGGCTTAAACCGCAACGCGCCACCACCTTCGAGATCGGCACGCGCGGCCGGAGCGGGGACTTCGGCTGGGACGCATCGCTATACCATGCAAGAATCAAGAACGAATTCCAGTGCGTCAGCTCCATGTGGAATATCTGCGAACAGACCACCAATCTGGACCGCAGCATCCATCAGGGGATAGAACTCGGCCTGCAATGGACCGCCCTGCGCGGACTCTTCAAACAAGGCCCGCAGACCGACAGCGTGCAAATCAAAGCCAGCTACACCTATAGCGATTTCCGCTTTGACGACGACCGCGACTGGGGGAACAAACAGATTCCCGGCGTGCCCAGACACTATCTGCGCGCCGAAGTCCTTTACAAGCACCCTTCCGGCTACTACCTGGGACCTAACGTGGAATGGGCGCCGCAAGCCTACTATGTCGATAACGCCAACAGCGTCAAGACGGCCTCTTATGCCTTGCTTGGATTGCGGGCCGGCTGGGAGAAAGGCCCTTATTCCGTATATCTCGAGGGACGCAACCTGACCAACCGCCGGTATATCGCCAGCGCCAGTATCACCGACCGCGCCAACGCCGGCTCTGCCCTGTTCGAACCGGGCACCGGCCGGGCCGTGTTTGCGGGAGTACAGGTGCGCTACTAGCGCATTTTCGGTTTAAGCGCTTGTGCATTGCTTGGTTCTGGTGGCGCGTTGCGTTGTGCTCTGACACGTGTCGAGGGTTTGTAGCGCTGTTGCTTCGTGCTTCTGACGCGTGCCGGGTGGCGGAAGCCGGCCTTACTCCTCGTGGCTGGTTCGGCGCCCTGCGCGCCGAACATCACATCGCCTTGCTCGTCAGCACATGCGTGCTTCCTTCGCCTACGGCTCGTTCAGCCCCGAAAGTCGCCACGGCCGGCTTCCGCCACCCGTCCCGCTGCATTATTTCTTGTATGCAGCGCCGCTGG
>JAEWEH010000142.1 GCA_023389535.1 Pseudomonadota bacterium | reverse complement strand
CCGTATGCCCATTTGCCTGCCGAACAGGCCCCAGACTGCATAGACGATCAGCGCGACCCCCAGCGCTATCGATGCAGACTTACCGGTCGGCGCACCCAGCACCAACGCGCCCAGCAAGGTTCCGATCGCAACGCCCCACTGCATGCCGCCTATCCGGCGCAGCAAAGGCGCCAGGGTTCGCAAAGGCCCGGCTTGCCACAGGTTGGTCATCAGCGAAGGAAGAATCAGCAACGCAGCGGCTTGAGCGGGCGCCATGAACAGCACCAGCAAGGCCATGGAGATGGTGGGCAAACCCATGCCGACGACGCCTTTGATCAAGCCCGCCAGTACAAAGACGGCAACCACGAGCAACAATGCATCAGGCAAAAACTGCGACATCATCGGAGAACCTTTCTTTTAGCATAGCAAGAATGGAAGGAGGGCCGGGCTTATGCCCGCATGCCACCATTCTGGCGCATCCGCCGACCCTTGCAAATCAGGATGTCTCAAAGCCTGCCTCAGGCTGCACCTGAGCCACCCCGTGCTATGATTTTCCAATGCGCTTCGACCTGACCGACTTACGCCTGTTCCTGCATGTGCACGAGACCGGAACGATCACTGACGGCGCGCGGCGTTCCCACATGACCCTGGCTTCGGCCAGCGAACGCATCAAAGGCATGGAAGATGCACTGGGCGTCCCGTTGCTGGTGCGCGAGCGCCGCGGGGTACGGCCGACACCCGCCGGACGGACCTTATTGCACCATGCACATGCCGTGCTGCGGCAGATGGATCGTATGCATGACGATCTGGACCATTACGGCAAAGGGCTGAAAGGCCATGTGCGCTTGCTGTGCAATACGTCGTCGCTCAGCGAATACCTGCCCGATATCCTAAGCGCCTTCCTGATCGAGCACCCGCAGATATCAGTCGACTTGGAGGAGCGTCCCAGTTACGAGACCGTCGACGCCATACGCACAGGTATGGCCGACATCGGCGTGGTGGCTAACTCGACCGATCTGCAAGGTCTGCAGACCTATGCATTTCGCCCCGATCCGCTGACCCTGATCGTACCGCCGGGCCACGAATTGGCCACACGCACATCGATCAGCTTTCCAGAAGCTATTCATCACGACTTCGTCGGCTTGCTGGAAGGCAGCGCACTTCAGGAGCATGTGGCGCAGCAGGCCCGGCGGGCCGGCAAGCAACTCTTCTACCGCGCACGCCTGCAAAATATCGATGCCGTATGCCGGATGGTGGGGCATGGCGTAGGCATAGGCGTGGTGCCGAAAAGCGCGGCGATACGCTGCACGAGGATGGCTCGCATCAAGCGGATCCGGCTGACCGATGCCTGGGCCAGCAGGGATCTTGTACTATGCGTGCGCGATGCCGACGAACTGCCGGCTTATGTCGGGAAGATGATGCGACACATTTTGAATTCCGCCCCCGAGGCGCGCCGGACTACGCCGCCAGTGTCGCGCTGTCTATGACAAAACGGTATTTCACGTCACTCTTCAACATGCGCTCGCAAGCGCCATTACCGTCCTCGGATCACCACGTTGCCGTCGATGTTCCGCATAGGATGATGCCGACGCCCGCCCGGATCTTCGGGTAAACCCGTAGTAGAATACCTCGCATGCAAACGAGTCCCCCTCCAATACCGCCACACAGCTGCCGCAGCTGGGGCTCGCTCGGGCGCATTTTCGGCCCGGGACCATGCCTGCAAGCGAAAACAGGCAGCCGCCATCAGGTGGGCTTCCATTGAAGTTTAAAGGATCGCCTTTCGCCTGGGTAAGTTTCGCCATGATCGTGGGCGTGATGGGCACGGCGCTCATCAGTCCTTTATATGCCCTGTACAAAGAAGCCTGGCAGCTGCAGGCGAGCGACATCTCGCTTATTTACGTCGTCTACATGGGCGGTGCGCTATTCGGGCTGCTATTTCTGGGACGCTTGCCCGATCGCGTGGGCTTTCGCCCGATGATGCAATGGGGTTTGGCGCTGAGCCTGCTGGGCACGGCCATCAGTCTGGCGGCATGGAACATGACCAGCCTGAATATCGGGCGCTTCATCGTCGGCGTATCCTCGAGCATGCTGACCACAAGCTCCACCCTGGGGCTGGCGCGCGTGTCTCGCAACGGAAACATGCAGCGCGTGGCGATGATGACCGGGTTCCTGATGGCCTTCGGCTTCGGCCTGGGCCCCTTGGTGGGCGGCATCATAGGCCAATGGGTTCCCGCCCCATTGGTAAACGCCTATGTTCCGACACTGATCCTGGGCACATTGGGCCTGACGGCCCTATACCGCCTGAAACTGCCGGACAGCATCAAGCCTACGGTCGATGAAGGCCTGCGCTTGCGCGATATCCTGCCGACCCTGACCTGGCCGGAACGTAGCGCCTCGAAGGCTTTCTTGCTGACCTGCTGCCTGCCCTTCCTGGCATTCGGCGTCTTTGGTTTGTACGCATCCATGGCGCCGTTGTTCCTGGATAAACTGGTACCCTGGCACGGCCCTGTCGTCAGCGGAACAACGATCGCCTTAATCCTGTTTTCCTCCGCGACTGTCCAGGTGATGGCCGCGCGCATGCCCACCCACTGGTGCGGCGCGGCGGGACTGATCAGCCTGTCGGCCAGCAACGCACTGTTGATGGCGAACCTTCAGGCCGGCTCGGCCATTCTGTTCGCTCTGGGCGTGAGCCTTACCGCGCTCGGCCACGGCATGGCGATGCTCGCCGGCATGAGCATGATCAACCGTCTGGCCACCTTCGGCAACCGTTCCGGCCTGCTGGCGACGTACCTGGTGGCAGGCTATATCGGCAGCATGGCGCCCATGATGGGCATAGGCTGGATCGCCGACTACTGGGGCATGGACGTCGCCGTCTACACCTTCTGCACCATGGTCATTGTGCTGGGAACCCCCGTAGCGGTATTCTTTCAGCGTCATCCGCAGCTGCGGGCGTGAGCATGGCGCGATAGCGCACGCCTGCCCTGCGATATTCCGCGTATCAGGCTCGTGCCGGGCGCCAACCGCCGTCAATCCACAATAAACAATCTTGCGCCGATTTCGGTCATGGACCGATGGGGCTCCGCATCGTCTGCAACCTGGTAGGACATGCCCGGCGTCAGCGTGTATCGTCTTCCGTCAGCCAGCTCGGTTTCGAGCGCCCCGTCGATGCAGAACAGGATGTGCCCCTTGGAGCACCAATGGTCGGCAAGGTAGCCGGGGCTGTACTCGACCATTCGAACGCGGATAGGACCGAACTGGCGGGTACGCCATAGGGCTGCACCCCGTTCCCCCTTGTGCTCCGTGGGTTTCACAGTATCCCAGTCAACCGTGCAAAATGGCAGGTCTGTAATTTTCATAGTTGGCTTAAACGTCCAGTATCGGTACAAACCCGCCGAAAATCATGCGCTTGCCATCGAAAGGCATCTCCTCGCCCATGGCCTTCATGCGCGGATCGGACATCATTTTCTGGTTCGCGGCATCACGCACCTCCTTGGACGGATATTCCAGCCAGCTAAAGACGACGACCTCGTCGTCTTTGGCCTTTACCGCCCCCCGAAAATCAGTGAGCTTTCCATCGGGGACATCATCGCCCCAGCATTCGACAAAGCGTGTCGCACCGAACTCCTTGAACAGATGCGATGCCTGCTCGGCATGCTTTCTATAGGTTTCCTTGTTCGCTGCGGGCACAGCCACAACAAAGCCTTCTACATAATTCATGATCGTTCTCCCGGGATTCGATAGCAGGAAAGCCGCTCAGTGTATGCTTTTTGTGCAAGGCATGGCTTTTCGCGGCAATGAAAAATATAGACCTGAAAGACGGCCAGCTGTTATTCCAGATGTTTCGAAGGAGTATGGGCGAAACCGTTCAGGCCCCCCGGTCAACTGGACTCCTGACCATCGCTCACTACAATGCTACTTACGCGCGTCCATCCCGGCCAAGCCAACTCATCCCGATCCTGCGCCAGACCCGCGCCAAAAAAGCATAAGCCACTGAGTTTTAATGAGTAAATCTGATCATTCCAATCACACCCCGATGATGCGCCAATATTTGCAGCTTAAAGCGCAGGCCCAATCGCATCTGCTGTTCTATCGCATGGGGGATTTCTATGAAATGTTCTACGAGGATGCGGAGCGCGGAGCGCGGTTGTTGAACCTGACGCTGACCAAGCGCGGGACATCCAATGGTGCGCCCATTCCCATGGCCGGCGTGCCCTTCCACGCAATGGAGGGCTATCTGGCCAGGCTGGTGGCGCTGGGCGAGTCGGTGGCTATTTGCGAACAGATCGGCGACCCGGCGGCCTCCAAGGGACCGGTGGAGCGCAAGATCGTGCGCATCGTCACCCCGGGCACGCTGACTGATGAAGCGCTGCTGCCTGCGAAGGCGGACCGCAGCATCGCCGCGGTCTGGAAAGCGCGCGCCAACCGCAGCGAACGCTGCGGGCTGGCCTGGATGAATCTGGCCAACGGCGAATTCCGGGTATCCGAGTGCACGCCCGATATGCTGGATACTGAACTGCATCGCATCGCGCCGGCGGAGCTGGTCTGCGCCGAAAGCGCGCGCCTCCCGGGAGGGAATGGGTTTGCGGTCAGCGCCATTCCAGACTGGCATTTTGAAAGCGACGGCGCGCGCGATGTGCTGCAACGGCACTTTCAGGTGGATTCCCTGGCCGGCTTCGGGCTGCTCGACCACCCGACAGGAGTATGCGCGGCCGGCGCGCTGCTGCGCTATGTCAGCCAGACGCAATCGCAATCTTTGTCTCATGTTCAGAACATCCGGCTGGACCAGGCCGGCGAATACGTGGTGCTGGATCCGGTGACGCGAAAAAACCTGGAGATCACGGAAACCATCAGTGGCGAAGACAGCCCTACCCTGTTTTCCATCCTGGACCACTGCGCGACCCCCATGGGGAGCCGCTTGCTGCGCCGGTGGCTGCACCATCCGCTACGAGACAATACGCCCGCCCTTGAGCGCCAGCGTATTGTGGCGTCCTTTCTGGCTGCGGCCTCCGCCGGAGCCAGCCTGGAAGCCGAAGCGCCCCTGGACAGCATGCGGCGCATGCTGGACCGTTACCCCGACCTGGAGCGCATCGCCACCCGTATCGCTTTGCGGTCCGTGCGGCCACGCGAACTAGCCAGCCTGCGCGAAGCCCTGGCACTGCTGCCCATGGTCGCACGGCATCTGGAACAGTGCTTCGAAGCCCCGGAGTTGTCGCAATACATACAATGTATCGACATTTCTCCGGACGTCGCTGCACTGCTGCAAGCAGCCATCGACCCCGAACCCGCATTGCTGATTCGCGAAGGCGGTGTCATCGCCGCTGGTCATGATGCAGAACTTGACGAACTGCGCCGACTGGCCAGCGACAGCGGCGAATTCTTGCTGGAACTGGAAGCGCGCGAGCGCGAACGCAGCGGCATTGCCAACCTGCGTGTGGAATTCAACCGCGTCCATGGCTTCTATATAGAAGTGACGCGGGCACAAGCGGACAAAGTCCCGGCCGAATACCGCCGCCGCCAGACGCTGAAAAATGTCGAACGCTATATCACCCCCGAACTGAAGGAATGGGAAGACAAGGTGCTGTCCGCCAAGGATCGCAGCCTGATGCGCGAGAAATGGCTGTTCGAGCAGTTGCTGGACCAGTTATCCGGCCATGCGGCAGCGTTGTCGCAATGCGCTTCGGCCCTGGCGGTCATCGACGCGCTGGCGGCTTTTGCCGTCCATGCAAGGGACAATGGCTGGACCGCGCCGGCCCTTACTGAAACAAGCGAGATCATCATCGAGGCCGGTCGCCATCCTGTGGTCGAGCGCAGCATCGAGCAGTTCACCCCCAATGATTGCGAACTGGGCCCGCAACGGCGCATGCTGTTGATTACCGGGCCCAACATGGGCGGCAAATCCACCTATATGCGGCAGATCGCACTGATTGCCTTGCTCGCCCGGGTGGGCAGCTTCGTGCCGGCGCAGTCTGCGCGCGTCGGCCTTCTGGATCGCATCTTCACCCGTATCGGCGCGGCCGACGACCTGGCTGGGGGGCGATCCACCTTCATGATGGAAATGACGGAGGCGGCGGCGATCCTGGCCGCCAGCACCCCCCAAAGCCTGGTGCTGATGGACGAGATCGGACGCGGCACATCCACTTATGACGGGCTGGCGCTGGCCTGGGCCATTGCCCACCGGCTATTGACCCATAATCAGGCACTGACGCTGTTCGCCACCCATTATTTCGAGATCACGCGCATGCCCGGCGAGGCGCCGGCCGCCGCCAATGTCCACCTTGCCGCGGCAGAGTCATCGGCCGGAATCGTGTTCCTGCACGAGGTGCGCCCTGGACCGGCCAGTCGCAGCTATGGCATACAGGTGGCCCAGCGCGCCGGTGTGCCGCAGGCAGTCATCCGCCACGCCAGCAAAGAGCTCACCAGGCTGGAGGCGCAAGGCGAGCCGACCCCGCAACTGGATCTGTTCGCCGCTGCCGCCGATCAAGAAAGCACCGCCGCGCACGCCGGCCGTCAGGAAGCAAGCGACAGCGGTCTGTATGCCGTCCTCGCTGATATTGATCCCGACCAGCTCACCCCCCGCGAGGCGCTGGACCTGCTGTATCGACTACGTAACGAGCATCTATGACCATAGATCAAGCCACGGCACTGCTGGGCGGGCTGACGCCGCAACAATTCATGAAGCGACACTGGCAGCGCAAACCGCTGCTGATACGCCAAGCCATCCCCGGCTTTCGGCCATCCTTGTCCATGTCCGACATCCGCAAGCTCGTCAGGCGGGACGAAGTCGAATCGCGGCTGATCTGGCGCGACGGTCAAGGCTGGAATATGAAGAGCGGACCATTCGCGCGCCTGCCTTCGGCTCAGAAGCCGGGTTGGACGGTACTGGCGCAAAGCGTGGATCTGCACGATGACGCCACCGCCGAACTCATGCGCCGCTTCCGCTTCATTTCGGACGCCCGCCTGGACGACGCCATGATCAGCATCGCGAGCGATGGCGGCGGTGTGGGGCCGCACTTCGACAGCTATGATGTCTTTCTGC
>JAEWEH010000001.1 GCA_023389535.1 Pseudomonadota bacterium | reverse complement strand
TCAATGAACAGCTTTCCATTGACCAGCCGCCCGGCATCAAAGCAGCCTTTCAGGGCTTGCTGGCGACGCACGACGCCCACGACGCCGCGCATATCGTCATGGACGCTTTGGGTGAAGTCGTCTGGGAAGCGCAACGCCTGGGCAAACCGCTGGATAGCGACAGATACCTGGAATTGATCCGGCGCCACGCCACCCGCGGCCGCTAAGGGGCGGCGCGAGGCTTTCACGCGCCCTGCAAAAAAAAGCGCTCCGGTGAAGGGAGCGCATTTTTTCATTCTGAAGCCTTGGAATTACTTGCGTACTGCCAGCGGCGAAGGCAGGCTGGCCAGCCAGGCAGAGATATTCTGGATATCGGCGGTCGACAATTGCGCAACCATGGCGCCCATCACAGCGTTCTTACGTGTGTTCGCTGTGGCAGGTGCGCCGGCGGCGCCGCGCTTGTAGGAGCGCAGGGCATGTTCCAGGAAGTCCTGGTGCTGCCCGGCAAGAACCGGGTAGGACGGCAGGACCGAGGTCTTGGCATCAGCCCCATGGCAAGAGGCACAGGCGAATTTTTCGTAGGCGGCTTTGCCTGCGGACAGGTCGGCAGCCATGGCGCCTGTGGCGCCAGCCAACACTACGGAGCCTGCCAAAGCGAGTATCAGTTTCTTCATTCAGGCCCCCGGATTACTTAAGACTGGAATAATAAGCAGCAAGATCAGCCATATCTTGCTCCGACAAACTTTGAGCTATCGCTTCCATGGTGGGGAAGGTGCGCGCGCCGCTGGCGTAATCCTTCAATGCAGCCACAATGTATTCTGCGTTCTGACCTGCAATCATGGGAACGTGGTAGACCTCGGGGAAGCTGGCCTTGTAGCCAGGAATGCCGTGGCAGCCAATACACATCGAGGTTTTCGACAGAGCGGCCTTGGCGTCGCCCACAGGCGCGGCATCGGCCGCCTGGGCTTGGCCCGCAATCGCACAGGAAGCCATAACGGCCAGCGCAGACAAGGTGCGCGTCAAAGAGGTTCGCAACTTCATAATAGCTCTTATTTGGCGGTGAATGAAAGTTGATCTAGGTCAACAGACCAACGAAAAGTTCAGATTGTACGATAATTGTAGCGAGCCTTACACCGATCACCCTGCAACGTTGCAAACCTGCCCACGAATACGGAACCACACAATGACATCTGCAGCGCCCGCCCCTTCCACCGAACGCTTCACCGGCACCGAACGTTATGTTGCCACCGACGATCTCAAACTGGCCGTCAATGCGGCGCTGGCGTTGCAGCGCCCACTGCTGATCAAGGGCGAACCCGGCACGGGCAAGACCATGCTGGCCGAAGAAGTGGCCGCGGCGCTGGACAGGCCGCTGATGCAATGGCATATCAAATCCACCACCAAGGCGCATCAAGGCCTGTACGAATACGATGCCGTTTCGCGGTTGCGCGACTCGCAACTGGGCGATGAAAAGGTTCGCGACATTGGCAATTATATTGTCAAGGGCGTGCTGTGGCAGGCCTTTGAATCAGAAACGCCGGTCGTCGTGCTGATCGATGAAATCGACAAGGCGGATATTGAATTCCCCAATGATCTCCTGCGCGAACTGGACCGCATGGAGTTCCATGTATACGAAACCAGGCAGACCATACGAGCCGTGCACCGGCCGCTGATCATTGTCACGTCAAACAACGAAAAAGACCTGCCCGATGCTTTCTTGCGCCGCTGTTTCTTCCATTACATCAATTTTCCGGATCGCAACACGATGCGGGACATCGTCGCGGTTCACTATCCCACCATCAAGCAGGACATATTAAGCGCAGCGCTGGATACTTTTTTCGCGCTGCGCGACGCACCCGGGTTGAAGAAAAAGCCGTCCACATCGGAATTTCTCGATTGGCTGCGCCTGCTGATGAACGAAACAGTTTCCGCCACCGATATCGCCGGCACGGCGGGCGACCTGCCGCTGATGGCCGGCGCCTTGCTGAAAAACGAGCAGGATATTACGCTGCTGCAACGGCTGGCGGCCATGACTCGCGCAGCCCAAAGGCGGTAAATGCAGCACCGGCTGCACCCCGTGCAGCCCGGCCTATACGGATAATCACAAGACGCAGGAAACAGTATGGACGCAGCCACAGGTTTTCAAGTCACGCCCTCTCCCGCCACTTTGCGCGGTCACGGAGTCCGCCTGGTACCCTTGCAGGCCGAACACGCCGATGCGCTGGAACGAGCCGCCGCAGACGGCGAGTTGTGGCGATTGCGCGTTACCTCCGTGCCCGACCCCGGCACCGCCGCCGACTATATCGCCACGGCACTGGCGGGCCAGCAGGCGGGCAACATGCTGCCTTTCGCCGTCATTGAAGAAACCAGCGGCGACGTCATAGGCAGCACCCGCTACCACGATATCGTTCCCAGCGTCGCGCGGCTGGAAATCGGCTACACCTGGTATGCCAAGCGCTGGCAGCGCAGCCATGTCAATACGGCATGCAAACTGCTTCTTTTACGCCATGCCTTCGGGCAGCTCGGTGCGCGGCTGGTCGGCTGGCGCACCGACAACTTCAACTATGCGTCGCAAAAAGCCATAGAACGCCTGGGCGCACGCAAGGACGGCGTCTTGAGGCACCACGCGCTGCGCCGCGACGGCACTGTGCGGGATACCGTCATGTACAGTCTGACTGCGGGCGAATGGCCGGAAGTGGAAAAACACCTGGAATACCAGCTCAGCCGCCATGTTGATTGACTTCTTCTACCACCTGAGGGCCCGCAAGCTGCCCGTCTCGGTGCAGGAATACCTGACGCTGCTAAGCGCGCTGCAGGCCCGCCTGATGCCTCCGACGCTGGATGACTTTTATCATCTGGCGCGCATGACACTGGTCAAGGACGAAACGCTGTTCGATCGTTACGATCAGGCGTTCGGGGAATTCTATCAACGCATGCAGGCCGCCTATCCGGAGGAAAAAGAGATCCCGCTGGACTGGCTCATCAAGCAATTCCAGAAGAATCTTACGCCCGAAGAAAAGGCCGCCATCCAGAAACATGGCTGGGAAAAGCTGATGGAGCTTTTCAAGCAACGGCTGGAAGAGCAACAAGGCCGTCATGCCGGCGGCAGTAAATGGATAGGCACTGGCGGCTCGTCGGCCTTCGGGCATGGCGGCTACCACCCCGAAGGCATACGGGTGGGGGGCCCTTCGGCGGGCAACCGCACAGCGGTAAAGGTATGGGAAAAACGGGAATTTCGGGACTACGATGACCAGCAGGAGTTAGGCACGCGCAACTTCAAGATGGCTTTGCGGCGCCTGCGCCGGTTCGCGCGCGAAGGCGCAGAGCTGGAACTGGACCTGGACCACACCATCAGCAGCACGGCCCGCAACGCGGGCTTCCTGGATCTGCAGATGGTGCCCGAACGGCACAATACCGTGAAGGTGCTGATGCTGCTGGACGTGGGCGGCAGCATGGATGACCATATCGCCAGGGTGGAAGAACTGTTTTCAGCAGCGCGCAGCGAGTTTCGCAACCTGGAGGTCTATTACTTCCACAATTGCCCGTATGAAACACTCTGGCGCAATAACCGGCGTCGGAATACCGAACGCCACGATACCTGGGACATACTACGGAAGTACAACGACGATTGGCGCCTGATCATCGTCGGTGACGCCACCATGAGTCCTTACGAAATCCTGCAGCCGGGCGGCTCGGTGGAACATTACAACAAGGAAACAGGCGCGGCGTGGCTGCAGCGCCTGCTGGACAACTGGCCCAAAGCGGTGTGGCTGAATCCGGAACCGTCCGGCTACTGGCAATACCGTCAATCGATCGCCATCATTCAGAACATCATGCACGGGCGAATGTTCGGCGTGACTGTCAGCGGGCTGGAACAAGCCATGCACTTACTGTCGAAATAACGAACCCTTCATCGGAACGGAGGCTTGCACATGTCTTTATCGTGGATGTCCAAAAACCTGGCACGCATGGGTACGGCCCTGGCCTTGTCCTTTATGGCCGCAGCCGGTGCGGCCACGCTGCCCCCAGGCGTGGAGCAAGGGCACTCCGTCGAAGGCGTCACCGATTACCTGCTGCCCAATGGGCTCAGGGTGGTCTTCGCACCAGACGATTCCAAGCCGTCGACCACAGTAAACATGACCTATCTGGTCGGCGCCCGCCAAGAAAACTACGGCCAGACGGGGATGGCGCACTTGCTGGAACACATGCTGTTCCGCGGCACACCCAGCCTGCCCAACGCCCTGGCCGAGTTTTCCCGGCGCGGACTCGCGGCCAACGGCTCGACCACCAGCGACCGCACCAACTATTACGCCAGTTTTGCATCGAATCCCGATACGCTGGACTGGTACCTGAAGTGGCAGGCGGACGCCATGGTCAACGCGCTCATAAAAAAAGAAGACCTGGACTCCGAAATGACGGTGGTGCGCAATGAAATGGAGCGCGGCGAGAACAATCCCTTCCAGATCTTGATGCAGAAGATGCAGGCAGCCGCTTACCAATGGCATAACTATGGCCACAGCACCATCGGGGCGCGCTCTGATGTCGAGAACGTGGACATTGGCCAATTGCGCGCATTTTACAAAGAGTACTACCAGCCTGATAACGCCGTGCTGATCGTTGCGGGGCGCTTCGATCCACAAGCCACCCTGGACACCATCGCCGAGGTCTTTGGCAAGCTGCCACGGCCGGAACGTACCCTGCCTCCGGAATACACTATCGAACCCGTCCAGGACGGCGAGCGCCAGGTCACGCTACGCCGCCAGGGCGGCAGCCCGCTGGTCGGAGCCCTGTATCACGCACCGGCAGCAGCCAGCCCCGACTACGTCGCCCTGGACCTCGGTGTCGGGATACTGTCCGATACACCCTCCGGGCGGCTGTATAAAAACCTGGTCGGCAAAGACTTGGCCTCTGATGTGTTTGGCTTTACTGCCGGGCTGCGCCGGCCCGGCTATGCCTTTTTCGGCGCGCAGCTCGAGCCGGGCATGGATCAGGCTCAGGCCTTGCGCACGCTGGAAGAAACTTTGGAAACCGCCTCAAGCGAGCCGTTTACCGACAAAGACCTGGAGCGCATCCGCAACAAATGGCTGACCGACTGGTCGCGAACTTATGCCAACCCGCCGCGTCTGGCCGCCGCTTTATCCGAGGCCGTTGCCGATGGCGACTGGCGCCTGTTTTTTTTACAGCGCGATGAAGTCGAAAAAGCGACCCTGGCGGACGTACAGCGCGTGACGAAAGAGTACCTGACTGCCAGCAACCGCACGGCCGGCCTGTATATCCCCACCGAGAAACCGGTACGCGCGCCGGCGTCCCAACCCGTTGACCTGGCTAAATTATTCGAGGGTTATCAGGGTAAGGAAGGCGGGCAGATCGTCGAGGCGTTCGACACCAGCCCGGCCAACATCGATGCCACGACCCAGCGCGAACCGCTAAGCCTGGCGAATGGAAAGATCAAGCTTGCGTTGCTGCCCAAGCCCACACGCGGCGATCGTGTAGAAGCCAGGCTGTTGATCCAGTTCGGCGACGTCGACACCTTGAAGGGGCAGCGCACGGTATCTGGGGCGGTCGCATCGCTGCTGGACCATGGCACGACCCAAATGTCGCGGCAAGAAATCCAGGACAAATACGATGAGCTGGAAGCCAGTGTCGGCTTTGGCGGCGGCGCCGGCGTCGTCATGGCATCTTTATCCACCACCAGCGAACACCTGCCGGCGCTGGTGGATCTGGTCCTGCATATCGTCAAAGACGCCAGCTTCCCCGAGCAGGAATTGAAAGAATACCAGCGTCAGGTCAGCACCTCGATCAACAACGCCATGGCCGAACCCAGCGCGCTGGCATCACGCGCCCTGGCACGCCACGACAACCCATGGCCGCAAGACGACGTGCGCTACACCCCTACTTTCCAGGAAGAGCAACGCGAGACCGCAGCGCTGACGCAGCAGCAACTCAAGGATTTCCACGCACGTTTTTATGGCGCCGGGACCATGGAATTCTCTGCCGTCGGCGCGTTTGATGCCGAAGCGGTACGGCACGCCCTGACGAAGGGCGTCCAGGGCTGGCGTAAAGCGCCGGACTACGAACGCGTACCGCATCCTTACAGGGCTGTGCCGCCCGAAACCTTCGATATCAATACTCCGGACAAGGCCAACGCGTTCTACCTATCGATACTGCCGCTGGAAATGCAGGATACGAACCCCGATTTCACTGCGCTTTATCTCGCCAACTATCTGCTGGGCGGCTCGGAAACCTCCCGCCTGTGGACTCGCATCCGGGTGCAGGACGGCCTGTCCTACGATGTGCGCAGCGCACTGGATCTTTCTTCCTTCGAACCTTCGGGAGACTGGACGCTTTATGCCATCCACGCCCCTGAGAACAGCCATCGCCTGCTGACCGCTGTCCGCGAAGAACTGCAGCGCTTGTTGAAAGACGGCTTTACCGAAGAAGAAG
>JAEWEH010000485.1 GCA_023389535.1 Pseudomonadota bacterium | reverse complement strand
GTATACAGCAGCACCGCCACCGGCAGCACGATCATCAACAGGCACAGCAAACCCATGCCGATGAAAATCGGCATACGGGCACGCTTCAGCTCGATGACCGCCGGACGGAATCCGCGCCCGGATATGGTCACGAACTTACCGCCTTCCGACGTTAGTGCACGGTACACCACGATCAGTGAAATTGACGCCGCCAGCACGCTCATGCCCAGGGCGGCGGCTTTGCCGTAATCAGGCGCGAAGCCCGTGGAGATCATCTCGAACAGGTACGTGGCCAGTACATCGACCTCGCCGGGCATGCCCAATACCCGGGGGACGGCATAGGACGCCAGGCTGCGCACGATGCCCAGGATGAAGGACGCCAGTATGGCGGGGCGCAGCACGGGCAGCGTAATGCGCATCAGCGTGCGCCACACCCCCGCGCCGAAGACGCGGGACGATTCTTCCAGCGCCACATCGAACTGCGCCATGGCCGGGGCGATGATGAGGTAAGCGATGGGCATGTTCAACAGCCCCTCCACCATCACCATGCCCCACAGCGAATAAATATTGAAGGGCGCTTCCTGCAGTGAGAAAACATCCTTCAGGAAGACATTCAACAAGCCGTTGGACGGGTTCAGCAGCAGCGCCCAGCTGACCGAGAACAACAGGTGCGGGATCATCATCGGGACTATGGACAACACCGTGAACACCGGCTTGAAGGGGATGTTGGTGCGTGTATTCAAATAGGCCAGCACCAGGGCCAGCAGGGTGGACAGCACGGACGAGCCCAGCACGAACACCACGGTGTTGTAGGTGACATCGAACAGGGCAGGGTCGGTATAGGCGGCGACGTATTTGCTGGTCGTAAAGACGCCGAAAGCGGTCAGCCCTTCCGAGAAACTGCCCAATAGCAGCATCAGGACCGGGCATAGAGTCAGGAAGCCGACGATCAGTATCAGAGACCAAGTAAACAGCGGGCGGGACGGATTCATGCCTTGCCTTAGTGTTGACAGCCTTAAGCCGAGACGAGCAGGCAGTGCTGCGGTGCGAGGCGGATGCTGACCATGTCGCCGGTGTGCACGGGCAGGTTCGGGTCCAGCCGTGCCAGCAGCTTTTCTTCGCCGACGTGGATTTCGGCTTCATAGACCTCGCCCACGAATTCCATGCTGGCGACTCGCCCTTGAATCAGGTTCTGTTCGTTTTGTGCGGATGGGACCGCGGCGCCGTCGACGTGGATGAATTCAGGACGTATGCACAGCGTGGCTTCGCTGCCTTCGGGCAGATCACGGGACTGGCAGTGCAAGGTACCCAATCCGGATTCCACCACGGTCAGGTCGCCCTGGCGGCCGGCAATGCGCGCCTTGATCAGGTTGGCCCGGCCGATGAAGTCGGCGACGTAGCGATGATCGGCATTGAAGTAGATCTTCTGAGGCGACCCGATTTCCACGATACGGCCCGCGCGCATGACTGCGATGGAATCCGACAGCGCCAGCGCTTCGACGCGATCATGGGTCACGTAGACAGCCGTGATATTCAGTTCGCTCAGAAAGGTCTTGAGCTCTTTGCGGGTTTCTTCGCGCAGCTTGGCGTCCAGGTTGCTGAGCGGTTCGTCGAACAGGATGACTTTGGGCTCGGCCACCAGGGCGCGCGCCAGCGCGACACGCTGCTGCTGGCCGCCGGACAGCTTGGTGGCCGAGCGCTTTTCGACCCCTTCCAGCTGCACGAATTTCAAGGCGCGTGCCACCTTGTCGCGGATCACCGCCTTGGTTTCGCCGCGTATCTGCAAGGGATAAGCGACATTATCAAAGACGCTCATGTGGGGCCAGATGGCGTAGGTCTGGAACACCATGCCCAGCCCGCGCCGCTCGGGCGGGACGGCGATGCCTTTGGCGCGCGACCAGACCACGTCGCCGCCTATGCGTATTTCCCCATCGTCCGGCGTTTCCAGGCCGACGATGCATCGCAGCAGCGTGGTCTTGCCGCAGCCGCTGGGGCCCAGCAAAGTGAAAATTTCATTGGCAGGTATGGTCAGGTCGACCTGGTCCAGCGCCTTGACCGTCTTGCCATCGGATTGATAATGCTTGGTGAGGCCCTGTATCTGTATTTCCATCTGATTATTTGCCGCGGAAGATCTTGCCGAATTCACGGCCCCATTTTTGTATGTCTTCATCGGACAAATCGCGCACAGGCTTGACGTCGACCTTGTCCATGCCTTCGATGGGCGGGTAGACGCCCGGCGCCAGCACGTATTCGCCGACGTCGGCGGCCAGCAAGCCCATGGCCTTCTTGCCGAGCCAGTAGTCGATGAAGGCGCGCGCGGCGTCCGGGTGCGGCGCTTTGGACGTGATGGCAATCGCGCGGGCAGTGCCCAGCAGGGGCTGGCCGCCTTGCGGCCCCCATGCCAGCGGCGCGGGCTTCTTGGTGATGATGTACTTGGGCATAGAGATGCCGATCAACTTTTCGCCGCTTTCCACCGGCGCGGGGGTGGGCCCGAAAGAAGCCACGAACATGGGGCGGTTGGCCGCAACGCCTTTCAGGAATTGCATCCATTCGTCTTCTGACTTGAAGACCTGTTCCTTCAGGCCGACCAGCCAGGAAATGGTGGATGCGTGGGTAGCCGGATCGGCCATTACGATCTGGTTCTTCCATTTCGGATCGGCCAGGTCTTCGTAGCGCTTGGGTGCGTCGGCCGGCTTGACGTGGTCGGTGTTATACAGATAGGAGACATATTCGATGCCGAACAGCGTGATCGCGTCGTCCTTCACGGCCCAGTCCGGATAGCCGGCAGCGGCGGGGGAGCGATATGGGGCCAGCACGCCTTGTTCTTTCAGCAGTTCCAGCATGGGAAGGGGCGCCTGGATGACATCCGCCAGCAGCTTGCCAGCATTGAATTCCGTAAGAATGGTCGGCACGAATTTGGAGCTGGAAGTCCGCGTGTATTCGCCTTTCACACCGGTGTCCGCCTCGAAGGCCTTCATGATCGGACTGACGGCGGTGATGTTGGCGTAGAAAACGGCCTTGCCCTGTGCCAGCGCCTTGTCCATGTTGGCGCCTTGTGCCGCATGCGCCAGCATGGGCCAGGATCCCGCCAGGCCGGTCAGCCCGCTTGCGCCGGCGAGCTTGAGAAAGACGCGACGATCTATGGTATTC
>JAEWEH010000464.1 GCA_023389535.1 Pseudomonadota bacterium | reverse complement strand
CCGCAGTGCTATATGGTTCATGCTTGGTCCCCGTTCTTGGAAGGATGAGGCTGGACCGGCGCGTCGCTGGCAGCCGCAGGCGCATGCGCGGCGTGGCCGCCCAGCAGTTTAGGCCGCGTCTTGAAGATGGACAGTACCACCACGAAAAAGGCGGGTACGAAGAGCACCGCCAAAGGCGTGGCCGCCAGCATGCCGCCCAGCACACCCAGGCCGACCGCATTCTGGCTCGCGGCGCCCGCCCCGGTCGCAATCGCCAATGGCAGGACGCCCAGGATAAAGGCGAAGGACGTCATCAGGATGGGCCTGAAGCGCAGCCGAGCCGCCTCGATGGTCGATTCGATCAACCCCCCGCCCGCAGCGTACATGTCCTTGGCGAACTCGACGATAAGAATCGCATTCTTTGCGGCCAAGCCTATGACTGTGATCATGCCTACCTGGAAGTACACATCATTGGACATGCCCATGACCGTGGTCATGACCACCGCACCCAGCATGCCCAAAGGCACCGCCAACATGACCGACAAGGGAATCGCCCAGCTTTCGTACAGAGCCGCCAGCACCATGAACACCACCAGCACGGCAAGCCCCATCAGGATACCGGTCTGGCCGCCGGCCTGAACCTCCTGGTAAGACAGCCCGGTCCATTCATAGCCGAAGCCGGCGGGCAGCTGCCCCACCAGCCTTTCCATTTCCGCCATGGCCTCGCCGGTGGAATAGCCCGGCGCGGCGGAGCCGCCGATGCGCACGGATTCATAGCTGTTGTAGCGCACCACCTGAACCGGCCCCTGTTTCCATTCATAACTGGCGAAGGAGGACAGCGGCACCATTTGCCCCTGGTTGTTGCGGGCATTCAGTTTGAGCACGTCGTCGGGACTCATGCGGTGCTCTTGCTCGGCTTGCACCCAGATGTTCTGCACCCAGCCCTGATTGGTGAACTTGCCCACCATCGCTGAACCCATGGCGGTGGTGACCAATTGCGCCGCTTCGGCAAAGTCCACGCCCAGGGCCGCCGCTTTTTCCCGATCCAGCGTCAGGCTCAGTTGCGCGCCGGGGCCCAGGCCGGTAATACGTGTTTGGCTGAGCACCGGACTTTGCGCCGCCAGCATCAAGAGCTGCTGTGATGCGGCCATCAGCGCGTCATGGCCGCGACCGCCACGGTCTTCCAGCCGCAGATCGAAGCCCGATGCATTGCCCAGGGACGAGATGGCGGGCGGGACGATGGAAAACACCATCGCGTCGGGCAGGCCGAACAACAGATTCTGCATGGCCTTGCCGGAAATGGCCTGGGCCGAATTTTCGGCGCCCTTGCGTTCGGAAAAATCCTTCAAGGGGACGAATGCGATAGCCGAATTCAGGCCGTTTCCGTTAAAGCTGAAGCCCTGCACGGTGATGATGTTTTCCACTTGGGGCTGTTTCTGGAAATACTGTTCGACTTGCTCGATGATTTCTATCGTCCGGTTGGCCGTCGCCCCCGAAGGCAATTCGATATTCGAGATCACATAGCCTTGGTCCTCTTCCGGCAGGAAGGACGTCGGCAGGCGGAGATACAGCCAGCCCAGCGCAATGACCAGGACGAGATAGACCAGCATCATGCGGCCGCCCCGCCTGAGACTGCGCCCTACCCAGCCCTCATAGCGCTTGGTCGTGCGATCGAAACTACGGTTGAACCAGCCGAAAAACCCCTTCTTGGTCGCGTGGTGCCCCTTGGGAATGGGTTTCAGCAAGGTGGCGCACAGTGCGGGCGTGAATGTCAGGGCCAGCAGCCCCGAGAACATGATGGACACCGCCATGGCCACCGAAAACTGCCGGTAGATCACCCCGACCGAACCGGACATGAAGGCCAGCGGCAGGAACACCGAGCTCAGTACCAGGGTGATGCCGACGATGGCGCCGCTGATCTGCGGCATGGCCTTCTTGGTCGCCTCTTTGGGCGACAGACCTTCCTCCATCATGATCCGCTCGACGTTCTCCACGACCACGATCGCGTCGTCCACCAGTATCCCGATGGCCAGCACCATGGCGAACATCGTCAGCACGTTAATGGAAAAGCCCAGCGCCAGCATGACGGCGAACGCGCCCAATATCGCAACCGGCACGACAAGAGCGGGGATCAGCGTGTAGCGGATGTTCTGCAGGAACACGAACATCACCACGAAGACCAGCACCATCGCTTCAAGCAGCGTATGCACGACTTGCTCGATGGAAATTTCGACATAGGGCGAGGTGTCGTAAGGTATGGCGTAGGTGATGTTGTCCGGGAAGAAGGCCTCGAGCTCTTTCATCTTGGCCTTTACGCCGTCCGCCGTGGACAGCGCATTGGCGCTGGGAGACAGCGAAATGGCGAAAGCGGCCGTAGCCTTGCCATTCAAGCGCGCGCCAAACTGGTAATTGTCGGCGCCGACTTCAATACGCGCGACGTCGGCCAGCTTGACCGATGAGCCATCGACGTTGGAGCGCAGCACAATATCGCCAAATTCTTCCACCGTTGAAAGCTGGCCATTCACAACGATGGGGGCGGCAACGCGTTGGTCCGCCGGATTCGGGGGCGAACCCATGATACCGCCGGAGATCACCACGTTCTGTCTGGTTATGGCAGCGTTGACATCCGCCATGCTGAGATTGAACCCGACGAGCTTGTCGGGATCCACCCACACACGCATGGCGCGGCCGGCCGCGAACAACTGGAACTTGCCGACGCCGGGCACGCGGGATACCGGGTTCTGGACGTTGCGAGTAATGTAGTCGGCCAACGCCGTTTCATTCAGCGAACCGTCCTTCGACGAAACCGTGACCACCATCAGGAAGCCGGTGTTGGTCTGGGCCACCTTCAAGCCCTGCTGGGATACCGCCGCAGGCAGCTTGGCAACAATATTCGATACCCGGTTCTGCACGTCCACCTGAGCCAGATCGGGGTCGGTGCCCGGCTGGAAGGTAACGGTGATTTCGGCCTGTCCGTAGGAATCGCTGACTGACTCGTAATACAGCAGCCCCTTGGCCCCGTTCAACTCGTTCTCTATGACGCTGGCAACAGAATTGGCGACCTCTTCGGCCGAAGCGCCCGGATAAGTGGCATTGATCGTGATGGCGGGCGGCGCGACTTCCGGATACTGGGAGACAGGCATGTTGGGTATGGCCAGCAGGCCCGCCAGGGTGATGCCCAGCGCGACTACCCAGGCAAAGATCGGACGTTCAATGAAAAACTGTGGCATGAGTGCTCACTTTATATGCATTAACGCTGCGGACGCGCTCGCGGCGTCCGCAAGATGAGGCTGCGTTCAGCCTTGAGCGGCGGGTTGCGCCGCCGGGGCGCCGCCTTGCTCGCCTTTGCCTTGCTGCGCGTCTTTCCATGGAATGGGCTGCACGGCGGCGCCGGGGCGAATCTTTTGAAAACCTTCGACCACGACCATATCTCCCGGATTCAAGCCCTTGGTGATGATGGATTGTTCACCGACCTGTGGGCCCGGCGATACCGCGACAGGTTGTACCTTGCCTTCCTTCACCACCATCAGGCTGCTCAGGCCATCGGCGGTGCGCTGTATCGCTTGTTGCGGGACCAGCAAGGCCTGATCATCCATGCCCTGTTGCAAGCGAACTCGAACGTACATGCCGGGTAGCAGGATCTGCTCTGGATTCTCAAACTCGGCCCGTAAGTTCACCTGCCCTGTCGTCGGGTCCACACTGACGCCGGAAAAAAGCAGCTTGCCGTCGTGCTGGTAGACGCTGCCGTCTTCAAGCAGCACTTTGACGATGGCTTCACCCTGTTCGGTCTGTTTCAGGACTCCGGACGCGAGCGCCTTGCGCAACTGTGCAAGCTGGGTGGTAGAGCGCGTGATGTCGACGTAGACGCGTTCCAGCTGCTGCACGGCAGCCATGGGGGTCGCCGCGGTGGCGCTGACCAGCGCCCCTTCGGTAACCAGCGATTTACCGATACGACCATCGATGGGAGACACCACTTTGGTATAGCCCAGGTCGATCTGCGCAGCAGACAAATTGGCCTTGGCGGCTGCCACGGCTGCCTCGGCCTGCGCTGCCTGCGCCACCGCGTTGTCGTATTCCTGGCGGCTGACGGCATTCGCTTTGATCAGCTTGCTGTAGCGCTGGGCGAACAAGCGGGCGGTGCGCACATCGGCTTCAGCGTTCTTCAGTTGCGCGGCAGCCTGGTCCCTTCTTGCGATATAGGGGGCCGGGTCCACGGTAAAGAGCAACTGCCCTTCTTTGACGTCGCTGCCTTGCTTGAAGTTGATTTCGGTGACGATGCCGGTAACCCGGGCGCGGATTTCTGCGTCTTTCAGGGCTTCGACCCGGCCAGGCAGTTGCACGAAAATTTCTGTGGGAGTCGGTTGTACAGTGACCACGCTTACCGGCACTTTCATTTCGCCTGCGGCTTGCTGCGGCTTTTCACCGCAAGCGGTCAGTGCAACGAGGCAGGCAAAAAAAGCGATGCGCATGCGCCGGCCCGCAGGCAAGCTGGTATTCGACATTCGATTACTCCAACGCGCCGCAACTCATGGTCGCGGCGTAACATTCTATTTTTTAGTAAAGCGTGAGTATAAGGGGAAACACCAGCTTGCCGATACAGAGACGCATTTCGTTGTGTTTCAAAGCAGTGATTTTTTATTTCCAACACCGGCCAATTGCATAAGTTGCAACCGACTCGGGCATGGCATTTGCTACCGCAAAAAGGTGGTCCTTTTTCCTCTTGCGGAGCCTTGAATGAACCCGCGCCTCTTGAATAGTTGCCGACGAACCGTCGCGCTTAAAGGTCTCATGCTGGCCCTCCTGGCCGGAACCGCCGCGAGCACCATGTCGTACCTGGGATTTCTGGATATCGTTTCGAGCGTGGTCGTGGTGGCGATCAAGTGCATAGTGATCGCGTCCTTCTATTTTGGCTTGCGACGCGCGTCCATCATGGCGCGAATCGCCACCCTGACCGCCGTACTATGTGTGGGCGTTTTAATGGCCCTGACCGGCATCGACTATGCAAGCCGCCACCCACAACCGCCGTCCTGGCAACATTCAGCCCCTCCGACCTTCGCGCAACCGGTGTTGGGCTCGACGGCTTGATAGCGGAGGCACGACAGTTGCTGTCCGCAGGCGCCCATGAGGGCGCCCATCATTGCCAACAAGGAGATCCCATGGCCACACCTTCGTTCATCCGCAGCATCGCCGCTATGAGTGTTGCACTGACCCTGGGAGCCTGCGCGGGGGACCAAACACCGCGCAGTGCGGCCCAATACAACGATGACGCGAACATCAACACTAATGTCCAGGCCGCGGTGATCGCGGTTCCGGGCGTGCACGCAAACACCATCCAGGTAAAGACCTACGAAGGCATCGTCACGCTGAGCGGCACGGTTGACGACCGGCTGGCGGCGCAAAACGCCATTCAGGCTGCCCGCCAAGTGGCCGGGGTCAAGAAGGTGGACTACAACATCGACGTAGCCCGACCTTGAGCCGCTACGCGTTGCGGGCGCCTTATTTCATACGTTTTTCTCCAGCGTGGGGCTAGCCAGTGGATCGAAATCTTCCCACTTCCCTTCCCGCCAGCGCCCGTGCGCGCGTTCAATCTCGGTCCCGCCGGCCTCTTTAAGTAAGCGGGCGATGTTCATTTCATGTTCCGCAGAGGTGTGCACCGCCAATAGCACACCGGAAGCACGCCCCTGGTTGGCCTGAGCTTCGGCGGCTTGCACGAGGCTGCGACGCGGACGCGCCCGCCCCAGGGCAGACATGGCTCCTATCAAGGAGCCTATGTAAGCGCCGGCCCCGGCGCCGCCGACGATGGTGACCAGCGAAGTGCCGAAAGCAAAGGCCACTACGCCACCTATCACAGCGCCGAGCAGCCCTATGGCGGCGGCGCCGCCAACTGCTCCCGTAGGCCCGCCTTCTGAATCTGGGTCGGCGGCCCGGTCCCCCCCCATGGGATAGCGATCGTGTGCACCCGCCGGATTCACGAAGAAAGTATGCAATGCGTCGGGCGTAACGCCGGCTTTCATTAGCGCGTCCGCTGCGCCTTGCGCCGCGTCGAAGGTGTCGAACCGCGCAGCTACGATGAGCGACATGGCGTTTCTCCCAGTTCGTTAGTAGCGCTTTTTTCCGCCCGTAAGGCAGTGGCCGGCTACGAGGCCCACGATGGCCGCAATCCCCAGCAATTTCCAGGGATTTTCGTGCGCATAATCGTCTGCACGAGCCGACGCCTCGGTGACCCTTGCAGTGGCCACACTGCGCCAACGCCCGCTTTCCTGTTTGGCTGATTCCAGCTGGCTGCGCAAGCTTGCCCGGGCGTTTTCAATCTCCGCTCCTGTATAC
>JAEWEH010000453.1 GCA_023389535.1 Pseudomonadota bacterium | reverse complement strand
GGTCATGCTCGAGAAATGGACGGATATCGAGGCGGATCTGCTGTTTCACGATGTAATGGTGCCGGTGGCTTCCAAGGCCTGGTATGCCGCGCAGCGGCCCGTCGGCCGCGTGTCCGATTTCAAGACCGCCGCGCTGGTCCATACGGCCAGCCGGCCCAATGCGTGGCGGGAATGGCTCAGGGCCTATGGCGTGGAATACAAGCCCGGCGGCCAAGAACCCGAATACGGGCATTTCTACATTTCCCTGGCTGCAGCCCTGGAACACAAAGGGATTGCGCTGATTCCCGATGTGCTGCTGCGCGGCTACCCGGGCCGCAACGAGCTTCAAATGCTGCTGCCGGGCGATATCGAGCCAGTGCGCAGCGCCGGGGACTACTACCTGCTGACGCGCACATCGTCGCCCAAGCGCGGCGCCATCGAGAAGTTCCGGACCTGGGTACTGGAGGCGGTGGAGGCAGACAGTCATTAGTTGTGCTAATCGCTGTGGCGATAACAAATCGTTTGTTCCTGCGGAATGGCTTTCCTAGAATGATCCGGACCGGCGATGGTGCCGGACGATATCCGTAAAACAGGAACACATCAGATGGAAGACATACGCGTAGGGGTGGCCGGCTTTGGCGCCATAGGCCGTTCGATTGCAAGCCACCTGGTCCAAGGCATACAGGGCCTGAAGCTTGCGGCGGTGGGGGTCCGGAACCCGGGCATGCCACCCGAATTCGATTGGGCGGGGCAGGAACCGCCGCGCTTCGCGCTGCTGGACGATCTGGAGCAGCACTGCGACCTTGTGGTGGAATGCGCGCCGGCGCATTTGCTTCCTCGCATCGCCGCGCCCTTCCTGAAAGCTGGCAAGAAGGTCATCAGCCTGAGCAGCGGGGCACTGCTGGCCCATCCGGAACTGGTGGATTTGGCTCAAGAGCATGATGGCCAGATTCTGGTGCCGTCCGGGGCGATTCTAGGCTTGGATGCCATCCTGGGCGCGGCTGAAGGCCACATACAGTCGGTCAAGATGGTTTCGCGCAAGCCGGTCCAAGGTTTTGTGGGCGCGCCTTTCCTGGAAGAACGGAATATCGATGTGCTGGGTCTGAAGGAGCCGACGCTGATTTTCTCCGGCACGGCGCGCGAGGCGGCTTCCGGCTTTCCGGCTAATCTGAACGTGGCGGTCAGCGTGTCCCTTGCAGGCGTGGGTCCCGACAAGACCCTATTGGAAGTTTGGGCCGACCCCACACTGGAGCGCAATACGCATCACGTGCAAGTGGTGTCCGACTCGGCGCTGCTATCCATGGAGATTCAGAATATTCCGTCCGAGAACCCTAAAACAGGACGGATCACTGCCCAAAGCGTCATTGCCATGCTGCGCAAGCTGCGCGCGCCGCTCAGCATCGGCACCTGATCAGGGGTGGAGTGCAGCTGCGACAGCGCGGTCATTAAGCGAACGAACGGCGGCCGATGGGTCACCGGACTGCCGCATGTCGGCGGCGGGAGGCAAATCGCGCCTTTCACCCATAGAGAAAACCCTGAAAAGAACAGGGTCCTTCCACATATCTTTCGGTGTATGCTTTGCTGCGTACTATAGGATAGGAGGTTCTATGAAAATTCGTCTTACACCCATTGCCGCCGCCGCGGGCTTTGCTGTCAGCATGCTCATGTCCTCGGGGGCTCTTGCCGCCGACACCATCAAAATCGCCGTTGCCGGGCCTTTCACCGGCGCGCTGACGCAATACGGCACCATGGTCAAGGAAGGCGTGGACACCGCCATCGAGCAAATTAACGCAGGTGGCGGCGTGCTCGGCAAGCAACTGCAAGCCGTCACCATAGACGATGGCTGCGAGCCCAAGCAGGGCCCGGTCGTTGCCAATCGCGTCGTCAACGACGAAATCCATTATGTCGTCGGGCATGTGTGTTCCGGCGCCACCATTGCCGCCACCAACATCTACAACAACGAAGGCGTGGTCATGGTTACACCATCGGCTACGTCGCCGGCAGTAACCGACGGCAAGAACTACGACATGATCTTCCGCACCATCGGGCGGGACGACCAGCAGGGGCCTGCCGCGGCGCGCTTCATCATTGAAAAGATCAAACCCAAGCAGGTCGCCATCCTTCACGACAAGCAGTCTTACGGCCAGGGCATCGCCACGTCCGTGAAGAATGAACTGGAAAAAGCCGGTATCAAGGTCGTCATGTTCGAAGGCATCAACGCCGGCGACAGCGACTATTCGGCAGTCATTACCAAACTGAAGAGCTCCGGCGCCGACTTCGTCTACTACGGTGGCTACCACCCCGAAATGGGCCTGCTGCTGCGCCAGGGCGCGGAACAAGGCCTGAAAACCACCTTCATGGGGCCAGAAGGCGTTGGCAACCCCGACATCAACGCCATTGCCGGCGCTTCGGTGGAAGGCCTGCTGGTCACCTTGCCGGCGGACTTCACCCAGGACGCATCCAATGCCGCCATCGTTAAAGCGTTCAAAGACAAGAAGCGCGATCCTGGCGGGGCCTTCCAATTGACCGCTTATTCAGCGACCAAAGCCATAGCCGAAGGCATCAAGGGTGCGGGCGTGGACGATCCGGTGAAGGTCGCAGCTTATCTGCATTCGCATTCGGTGGATACACCGATCGGCAAAGTATCCTGGAACAAGCAGGGCGACTTGAACGACTTCAAATTCGACGTCTTCACCTGGCACAAGGACGGCTCCAAGACCGTCTATAAATAAGCATCATAGCCACGCCCGGGCCACCTTGCGCCGCGGGCGTCGGCCCTGCGCATGCTGACTCGGCATGTGCAGGCGGCCATGGGCAGGGCTTGTATTCAACTTGCCCGGCACGCTACCAACGCCCGTAACACCACGCGGCACGGTTTCTGTTCGCCGGCTGGCGGCAAGCGGCGCCGGGAGGTTCAGCCTTCCATCCGCTTGCCGGTTTGGGCATCGAACCAGTGCAGGGGATGCTGGCCGTCCCACCCAACCTGTATCGCCTCACCGATCTGCACCGGGTAGTCCTTGGTCAGCCCCACAGGGCAGCGCACCACGACGGGGGTGTCGCCATGGACCCCGTGTATCAGTTGCTCGGACCCGAGTATTTCCACCATTTCGACATTGATGGGCACGCCATCGGCGTGCAGCGCCATATGTTCGGGCCGCATTCCCAAAACGGCTGTACGATTGGCCATCCACGCCGGCACTTGCTCTGCCTTGAATTGCAGCGCGACGCCGTTTTCATCGCGTACCACACGCTGTGCGTCGATCGAGACCGGCAGCAGATTCATCGGCGGCGACCCAATGAAGCTGGCCACGAAGGTCGATGCCGGCTTGTCGAAGACCTGCGCGGGCGTGCCGACTTGTTCCGGCACGCCTTTGTTCA
>JAEWEH010000452.1 GCA_023389535.1 Pseudomonadota bacterium | reverse complement strand
GCACCGCGCGGCGCTAGCCGGAATCGGGTCCGCCCGGGCAGGCCGGGTTAAGAACTCCGCCCTATCGGGCGTAGCTTCTCTGCCACGATGCAGGGGTGCCTTCGGCACCCGTGTTGATACCGCCTCGCTTGACCTCGTCGTGAACGGCGAGGCTTGCGCTTTGGCGCGTGGTCAATAGCGCGACACTGCCACCGAAAACGTACCATGAACTTCCACAGGAAGACGGTCGAACGTGAAACGCCGCTGTCCGACGTCTATGCATGTTTGCGTCAGCAACTGAACGCGTCCATTGCCTGGCCACAGCAGCCGATGAAAACGGCAAACCTAGCCCATTCCGAGCAAAGCCTTCAACCCATCCTCATCCAGCACCGTCACCCCCAGCTCCTTGGCCTTATCCAGCTTGCTGCCAGCCTCTTCCCCCGCCACCACATAGGCCGTCTTCTTCGACACCGACCCGCTGACCTTCCCGCCCGCTGCGAGAATATGCCGCGTCGCCTCGTCGCGCGTCCAATTCGGCATGGTCCCCGTCAGGACCAGCGTCTTGCCTGACAAACGCGCCGACGCCGCAGAAGGAAGCTCTTCTGCCCGGGCATGGACCCCTGCATCCTGCAGCGCCCCGATCACTTCGCGATTATGCGGTTCTCCAAAAAAACGCAGGATGGACGCCGCCACCACCGGCCCCACGTCATTTACCTGCAGCAAGGCCTCTTCATCCGCCGCCATCACCGCTTCCATCGAACCGAAATGCCGCGCCAGATCGCGCGCCGTCGTTTCGCCCACATGGCGGGCGCCCAGCGCATACAGCAAGCGGCCCAGCGCCGGATGGCGCGCCTTATCCAGCGCAGCCACCAAGTTTTCCGCCGACTTGCGCCCCATCCGAGGATAGGCCGCCAATTCTTCCACTCGCAAGGTAAAGAGATCCGCCAGCGACTTCACCCGGCCGCTCTCAACCAGTTGATCCACCAGTTTTTCGCCCAAGCCCTCGATATCCAGCGCCTTACGGCCAGCCGCGTGCGCAATGCTTTGCTTACGCTGCGCCGCGCAGAACAAGCCACCCGTACAGCGCGACACCGCCTCGTCTTCGGGACGTTCAATCGCCGACCCGCAGACGGGACACTGCTGCGGCATCACGAACAGCGCCGCATCGGGCGGACGCAACTCGATCAGCGGTCCGACCACTTCCGGAATGACGTCCCCTGCGCGCCGCACCACAACGGTGTCGCCGATCCGGACATCCTTGCGGCGGATTTCATCCTCGTTATGCAAGGTGGCGTTCGTTACCGTAACCCCACCTACGAACACAGGCTTAAGACGCGCAACCGGTGTAATTGCGCCCGTTCGCCCGACCTGCACATCAATGCTCAACAAGGTCGTGGTTTCTTCCTGTGCCGGAAACTTGTGCGCCAAGGCATACCGCGGCGCCCGGGCCACATAGCCAAGAACTTCCTGGGCGGCCAGGGAATTCACCTTGTACACCACACCGTCGATGTCGAAGGGCAACTGCGTGCGAGCCGCCCCTATGCGTTCGTAGAATCCCAGCAGGCCGTCGGCGCCATGCACCACCGCCCTGCTGCCATTGACCGGCAGGCCCAACTTCTCGAACCAGTCAAGCATGCCTGCGTGCGTATTGCGCGGCATGTCGGCATCCCCGGCTTCCTGTCGAAAAAGCTCGGTCTGGCCATCATGGACCACCCGTATTTCGCCCCAGCCATAAGCAAAGAACCGCAAGGGCCGTTGGGCCGTAATGCGCGGATCAAGCTGACGCAAGCTGCCCGCCGCGGCATTGCGGGGGTTCACGAATATCTTGTCGCCACGCCGCTGCTGCGCCTCGTTCAGCGCTTCGAAATCGCGGCGATGCATCAAGACTTCACCCCGCACTTCCAGCACCTGCGGATAGCCCCCCTTCAGCCTCAAGGGCACGGAGCGCAGTGTGCGGATATTGCTGGTAATGTCTTCGCCGGTCTGGCCATCGCCTCGGGTCGCCGCCTGCACCAGCCGCCCTTGCTCGTAGCGCAGGCTGACGGCCAGACCGTCGAACTTCAGTTCGGCCACGTACTCGACCCCCGCGACGCCGGCCATGCCCGCATCGCGCAAGGTGTCGGACACCCGCTTGTCGAAAGCCTGCACGTCCTCAGGATCGAAGGCATTGCCCAAGGAGCGCATGGGTACCGCATGCCGCACGCTGTCAAATGCGGCTAGCGGCTGCGCACCCACGCGCTGGGTGGGTGATTCCGGTGTGATCAGGTCAGGGTGCTGCGCCTCGAGGGCTTGCAGCGCTTGCATCAGGCGATCGTATTCGGCGTCCGATATGGTTGGCGCATCCAGCACATAATAGCGATGATTATGTTCGGCAATCTGTTCCCGCAGCGACTCCATTTCTTGCGCAATCGCGCCCTGGCCCAGCTTACCGCTCACGAAAATATCCTTACCGTGCGATCGGCGCCGGCCTCGAAACCGACTTGGCCCAGTTTTGCATACAGATCAGTAAGCTGTTTATCGATGGCATGATCCGAGCCGTCTGAAACAGGCCTGCCCTGATCGTCCAGCAGCTCGGCGCCCAGACGGCCTGCGAGATCGCGGCCGACACTGGCCATGCGGCTGAAAGCCTGCTCGTCAGCCGGGCTATTGGGCAAATCGAGCAGCAAATCGACACGGTCGACACCGGCCGAATGTACGTCCTGCAAGGGCACGCCATCGAACAAAGCCGTGAAGCGCGGTACGCCAGTGTCGGACATCCAGGCCAATTGCCTGCCGTAAGGAAGAAACCCTACTTCTTTCAGGGCACGGGTCATGTCCGGCACCGGCATGGTGCCCGGCAGCCGCAAGGCCAGTCCGACTTGTGCGTCCAGGCTGGCACATAATTCGTCCAATTGCCTGGCGCGCTGCATGACGTCGTCCTGTTCAGGCGCCTCGATGGCGCCATCAAAACGTTCGGCCAGGCTTTGCGCCACCGTCCATAGCTGGGACCATTCGATGTCGGTCAGCGGACCACTGCGGTTGGCCAGCGAGACGGCAAGCTGCATCGACGTATACGATTCGTCCGGCCGCAACCGCGCCCTGTGTCCGCCCCCGTCGCGCTCGGCAAAGATGCGCACCGGTTTGCTGCCGACCTTGTGCAGGCCGCGCAAAGCCTGCTGCAATGATTCCGTGGGCACCGGCTGTGCAAAACTGATGTCAATGACGACTTCGGTCGTCGGATCGACCTCGGCCGTATCGTCTGCGGCCATATCGGCCGTGGCCGGCTCGCGCGGCCCGAATCCCGGTTCGCGGCGCACGGGGCCTTGCTGGTAGCTGCCCATCAGCGGGTCGTGCTCGCCTTCCGGAAAATGTTCCTGCATCTTCTGCCGCACCCGCCTGTCCTGCCACCAATTGAACAGGAGCACGATCAGGATCAGCGCCACGCCAAGGAGGATCAAACCGATTTGCAAGTCGCTCATTATCTGCCTCGCCGTATCACCAAATATTCATGTAGACAAACCGTCAAATCTCGGCCAGTTGTAGGGCGGAATCGATATCGACAGCCACAATGCGGGAAACGCCTTGTTCCTGCATCGTAACGCCGACCAACTGCTTGGCCATCTGCATCGCAATTTTATTGTGGGAAATGAATAAAAACTGTGTTTGCTCGCTCATGCTGCGCACAAGGTTCGCATATCGCTCGGTATTGGCATCGTCCAGCGGCGCATCAACCTCGTCCAGCAGGCAGAATGGCGCCGGGTTCAGCTTGAACAGGGCAAATACCAGCGCCGTGGCCGTCAAGGCTTTTTCGCCGCCCGACAGCAGGTGGATGGTGCTGTTGCGCTTGCCCGGCGGCTGGGCCATGACTTGCACGCCCGCATCCAGGATTTCGTCGCCCGTGACAATAAGCTTGGCTTCGCCGCCGCCAAACAGCAAGGGAAACAGTTCGCCGAAATGTCCATTGACCGTATCGAAAGTGTCCTGCAGCAGCTCGCGCGTTTCGCGGTCGATCTTGCGTATGGCGTCTTCCAGCGTATCGATGGCGGATGTCAGGTCACTATGCTGCGCATCCAGGAAGCCCTTGCGTTCGCGCGCCGCGTTCAGCTCGTCAAGCGCCGCCAGATTGACGGGGCCAAGGGCGTCCACCGCGCGCGAAATCCTTTGCACTTCCGATTGCAGCCAATTGGGCCGGCGCCACTCTTCGGGTTGGTCCTGCAGCATGCGGCGCAACTGATCACGGTCTACTTCGTGTGCGTCCAGCTGTTCTGCAAACTGTTCCACAGCCAGGCGTGCGGCCTGTTCCTGCAGTTGCAGCTCCATGATGCGTGCGCGGCGCGGCTCGATGGAGCGCTCCAGCTTGATACGCTCTTCGTCGGCCTCGCGCAGGGACGCGGCCAGATTGTCCAACTCTATGCGCGCAAGATTCAGCGCCTCTTCGCGTTCGGCGCGCAGTTCCAAGGCGTCCTGCAGGCCGGCCTGGGATGCCGACGCATCCAGCTCGAACAGTTCGCCTTGCAAGCCTTCCAGTTCAGCGTGGGCACGCTGTGCCTGATCGGCCGCCAACTGCAAGTTGCGCCGCAAATCGGCAACGCGGGTGTGCAAGGCGCGCTCGGCGTATTCCGATTCATGCACCGCGCGCTCCAGTTCACGCAGATGCTGCCTGGCCTTCTCTGCCTGCTCCTGCAGGCCCTCACCGGATATTTCCGCCTCGGAGAAGCGCATTTGCTGCTCGCCCAGCTGGATGTCGAGTGCTTCAAAACGCGCTTCGGCCTCTTCCTTGCCGGCCAGCAGCTCTTCTGATTGATGCTTGATCTCGGCCAGGTCTTCGTGAATGCGCGCAGCCCGGTCGCCCGACTGTTCGGCCTGCTGCTTCAGCCTGGAATAGTCCAGTTGGACATCATGCAAGCGGCGCGTAATTTCACCTACCCGCTGACGCGCGGGCGCCAGCGACTGGGATACCTGCTGCCAGGCATTTTCGGCCTGCGACACCGCTGCCACGGCCTGGTCGGCGATCAGTTGCCGCGCTTTCAGATCGCGTTGCAGGTTCTCGATTTCCTGCTGCCGCGCCAGCAGGCCGGCCTGTTCGGAATCCGGCGCGTAAAAGCGGACGCTATGTCTATCGACCAGGTGGCCCTCCTTCAGGACGTACATCCCGCCAGATGGCAGCTCAGCACGCTGAGCCAGGGCCTTGCCGATGTCCGTCAGCACGTAAATATCACGCAGCCAGTCGTTAAGCAAGGTGCGCAGGTCGGGATCGCTGATGCGCAGCAAGCTGGCAAGAGCAGTCATCCCAGCCGCCGCCTCCGGCGCGGGAGCGGCGCCGGGCAA
>JAEWEH010000352.1 GCA_023389535.1 Pseudomonadota bacterium | reverse complement strand
CGCGTTGCCGTTACAGGATCGCCGCCAGCGACTAGAAACCGTGCTGCATCAAGCCGACGGGAAGCACGAGTCGGTGCGCTTCAGCGAGAGCTTTGCTGCCGATGCGGGAGGCATCGTCGCGTCGGCCTGCAAAATGGGGCTAGAAGGCATCGTTGGAAAAAGGAAATCAGCGAGCTACACCTCGGGCCGCTCCACTGATTGGATCAAACTCAAATGCGGACAGCGGCAGGAGTTCGTCATCGGCGGCTACACCGACCCACAGGGGTCCAGGCAAGGCATAGGTTCTTTGCTGCTTGGGGTGTACGACAACCATGGCGCCTTGCGCTATGCCGGCAATGTGGGCAGCGGCTTCAATAGCAAAACCTTGCCGGCCATCAAGAAAAAGCTTGCGGCCCTGCACACGAATGCACGGCCGTTCCACGCATCCACCGGCATGGACAACAAGGCGCATTGGGTCAAGCCCGAACTCGTGGCGGAGGTGTCCTTTGGTCAATGGACCGGTAGCGGAAAAATACGGCACTCTGTCTTCCATGGCCTACGCACCGACAAGCCCGCAGCCTCCATCACCAAGGAAACCAGTATGCCGGTACGCAAAGCAGCACGCCCCGAAGCCAACGACACCTCTTCCACTAACGCGAAAAGCGCCAGCACGCTGCTGCAGGGAATGAAAGTCACCAATCCCGAAAGAATCGTGGACGCCTCCACTGGCAGCAGGAAAATCGACGTGCTCCGGTACTACGCGGTCGTCGCACCGTTGATGATGGAACACCTGAAGGCACGGCCTGTGTCGCTGGTCCGCGCCCCTGAAGGCGTGCAAGGCCAGATGTTCTTTCAGAAACACCTGGAAACCGCGAAAATGGTTGGGGTGCGGCAACTATCCCCCAAACTGGACCCCGGGCATGACCCCCTGATGGAAATCGCAACGCCCCAGGGCCTACTGTCCGCGGCCCAGATGAATGTCATCGAATTCCACACTTGGAATGGGTTGAAAACGCTTATCGGCAAGCCCGACCGCATGACCTTCGACCTGGACCCGGGCAAAGGCGTCGAATGGCCTGCCGTACAAGAAGCAGCGATACTGCTGCGCGCCTTTCTGGACGAGCTGGAGCTGGTTTCGTTCATCAAGACCAGCGGGGGTAAAGGCCTGCATATCGTGGTTCCGCTGAAACGCCGTCTTGACTGGGACACGGTGAAGGATTTCTCCCACGCCATCGTGCTGCATATGGCGGCCACCCTGCCCAGCCGCTTTGCTGCCAAAAGCGGTCCACGCAACCGGGTGGGGAAAATCTTCATCGATTACTTGCGCAACGGCTTCGGCGCCACTACGGTCGCCGCCTGGTCAGTGCGCGCGCGGCCGGGCATGGGCGCGTCGGTACCGATCGGCTGGGACGAGGTGGAAAACTTGAAAGGCCCCATGCAATGGCATATCGGGAATATTCATGAACGGCTGGATGTCGGCAACCAGCCATGGACTGATTATGCGGGTGCGGCGAACAGCCTGACCACGCCCATGAAGATCCTGGGATTCAAGCCCGAATAGCGGCGGGTCCGTCAGGCATGCGCAGGGCCGGCCGAATCGACATCCCGTGATCGACAGATGGCGCGCCATGGTCATCCAGCGGACCGACGCAGGGTGCTCATGCCGCGGCGCCGCTTTTTTATATCGTCAATCAACAGCTGTATGAAAGCGCGCGCAGCAGGAGACTGTTCGCGGCCAGCCATCGTCTGAACTTGCAATACACGCTGCTGCATTTCGGGATTGCTGATGGCGACGAGGACTTGCCGATTTGCACGCAGCCGGTTGCGGACGGACAAGGAGCCGCAAAAATTGACGACTTCGCTATAGCGCATATAGCCTGTCAGGCAAGCGAGGGAATTGCTGCTGAGTAAAACAGTGGGATGCAAGTCCTCGAGCCCGCAGACCAAGTCGAATAACTGCCGGACAATATTTGGCAAGGTCGGCAACACAACGGGATATTCCACAATATCCTTCATGGCGGCCTGCCGGCAAGCCGCCAGCGGGTGGGTGTCGGGCACATGCGCGAATATCGGCGCAGTTTCGGAATATTCCACCTGCACCCCTTCCTGGGCCGCTATCGTAAAAGTCAAGGCGATATCGGCATCCCCCTCTCCGACCATGCGGGTGGCAGCCGCCGGGCCGCACACTTCCAAGGTGAACACCACGCCGGGATACGATTGCCGGAAAAACGCAATCACCGCCGGGAGATAATCCTGCGCGAAGCCGTCTGTGCATGCGATGCGCAGGGTGCTGCGTTCCAGACCTTGAAGAGCCCGCAGTTCACTCTGCATGGATTCCGTATCCAGCAGGGCGCGACGCGCATAGCGTCGCACGATCAGACCGGCCTCCGTCAGTGCCATGCCGCGGCCATTGCGGTGGAACAGGTTTAAATCCAGGTCGGATTCCAGTCGGGCGATCTGGCGGCTGATGGCCGATACGGCGACGTGCAAATGCTGGGAAGCCGCTGAAATCGAACCCCGTTGCGCCACTTCCAGAAAATAGGCCAGCGGCAAAGCTTGAATGGAAGACAGTTTCATCGATAAAACAAAGCGACATGAAGGCGCGGAGCTCGGGCGCCAGGACATAAATCGGAACCGCCAATGCGCGAATTAACCTGTTCACTATAACCGGGCCGGCAGACTTGCTTTTTTTCGAAAGCAGATTTGATCGCTGGCCCGCGCCGCAGGCCTACAGCAGCCGCTGGCCCGAAACCGAGAGCCGGCGCGCGTTTCATGCCAAGCTTGGTGTATCCGCCTGCCGTATCGCCTAGGGGAAAATACTTAACTGAAAGCCGCGGCAAACGTCCCGCCCAACACATCGTGACGACCACGAGGCGCCTGCCCGAATGCCCTATCCGGGTCCGGCGGGATTCCCATGGCTGGCGAGCGTGAGTATGCTGAAGGCCGCCTGCTCCATGGCGAGCACATTATTTCGGCAAACACATTACCGGGCTCAAGCAGCACATGAACGACATTTTCTACCTTAGCGCCGTCGATATGGCGAAGGCGGTGCGCAACCGCGACGTCAGCGTCCAGGAATTGATCCAGGCGCATATCGACCGCGCAAACGACATCAATCCCGGCATCAATGCGCTGGTCAGCGAACGCTACGAGGATGCCCTTGCCGATGCCAAGGCGGCGGATGCCGCCATAGCCGCGGGGCGAACTTTGGGCCCGCTATTCGGCCTGCCGGTCGCCCATAAAGATTCGTATATGGTGCGCGGCGTACGCACCACCTATGGCTCCCGCGCCTTCCAGGACTTCGTACCGGACCAGGACAGCGCCGTGGTCGCCCGGCAGCGGGCAGCGGGCGCCATCATACTCGGCAAGACGAATATGCCGGAATTCGGGGCCGGCTCGCATACGTTCAATGACGTCTTCGGCGTTACCCGCAACCCTTACCGTCTGGACAAGTCGGCGGGCGGCAGCAGCGGCGGCGCGGCTGCCGCCCTGGCCGCTGGTTTGGTCGCCTTGGCCGATGGTTCCGATATGGGCGGATCACTGCGCAACCCCGCCAGCTTCTGCAACGTCGTCGGCCTGCGCCCATCCCTCGGTCGCGTGCCGATGTCGCCCACCGGCTTCCCGTTCAATACGCTGACGACGGGGGGCCCCATGGGGCGCAAGGTCGCCGACGTGGCGCTGATGCTGGAGGTGATCGCTGGTGCAGATGCTCAGGATCCGCTCGCGGTCGAAACCCGGCCCGGCGACTTCTTCCCCCTGCCCGATATCGACCCGAAAGGAACGCGCATCGCTTTGAGTCGTACCCTGGGTGGCCTGCCCTTTGAGCCTTCCGTGCAAGCATCCTTGCAGGACGCCGTGGGTCATCTGAAAAGCATGGGGTGCATTGTCGACGAAGACGAACCGGACTTCAGCGATGCCGACCAAGCCTTCGAAACATTGCGGGCGCTGGCTTTCGCGACGAATTATGAAGCGCTGCGGGCCGCGCAGGGCAATTTGCTGAAAGACACTGTGAAGTGGAATATTGACCTGGGCCTGGCGTTGAAGGGATCCGACGTCACGGCGGCGCAACGCGCCCAAGGGCGCATGTTCAACCGAATGGCCGATTTGCTGAAGCGGTACGATTTCCTGGTCGCGCCCGTATCCCAGGTCGCACCGTTCGCGGTGGAAACCGAATGCCCGCAACAAATCGCAGGTATCGACATGCCGCACTACATTGGCTGGATGCGCTCCTGCTACCGCATCACGGTTACCGGCCATCCCGCCATTTCGCTTCCTTGCAGCTTCACGGCCGACGGGCTGCCGATAGGCATACAGATTGTCGGTTCGTATCGCAAAGAGCGCGAATTGCTGGCCTTCGCCCAGGCCTTCGAAAAGGCCAGCCCGGCCGGCGACATCAGGCCCAGCTTCCGCTGACGCTGGCGCCTAAGAAAAGCCGATAGACAATCGGCTGATTGAACCATGCTTCCTATTGTTCATCACGGAGATAAACCCTACATGTTCAGCACCAAAATTCTGTGCGCGCTGGTTGCCAGCACCGCCGCCTTGTGTTCCATGCCGATCGCGCAAGCGCAAAGCTATCCGGCCAAGCCGATCCGCCTCGTCGTGCCCTTCCCGCCGGGCGGCTCGACCGATGTGCTCGGCCGCCTGTTCGCCAAGTCTCTTGGCGAAGAGCTCAAACAGACGATCATCGTAGAGAACAAGCCCGGTGCGGGCACCGTCGTGGGGGCCGACGCGGTCGCCAAGTCGCCCGCAGATGGCTACACACTGCTGTTCAGCGGCGCATCCACCTATACCGTGAATCCGATCCTGTACCCCAAGCTTCCTTATGATCCGGACACAGCGCTGGAGTCTGTAGGGATCATCGCCTCGACTCCCCTGATCTTGCTGGCCAACCCCAATCAGATCAAGGCGCAGACGCTGAAAGAACTCGCCGCCGAGGTTAAGGAACGCGGCAACGTTGCCTATGGGTCCTTCGGCAACGGCAGCACATCGAACTTTGTCGGCGAAATGATCAATGCGGCGCTGGGTACCGCCATATTGCATGTTCCTTACAAAGGCAGCGCACCCGCCATGACAGACCTGATCGGGGGTCAAGTACCCTTGACGGTCGATACCGTCGTTGCGGCAGCACCGCAGATCAAAGCGGGCAAGGTGAAGGCCATCGCCGTGTCCGGCGCCAAGCGCTCACAATTGCTGCCCGATGTACCGACCGCGATTGAAAGCGGCTTCCCGACGGTGGAATTCAGTACCTGGTTTGCCGTTACCGCGCCCAGCGGCATTCCCGACGAAGCCCGGAACACACTGGTAGCCGCCATCAAGCAAGTCATGACCGAGCCAGCCTTGCAAGACAGCTTTATCGCCAATGGCTTCGAGCCCGAATATGGCAGCCCCGAAAGCTACAAGCTTCGCGTTGCCGACGAGAGCAAACGCCTGAGCGCCATAGCGCAACGCGCCAACATAGCCATTCGGTAAGCATTACGCGCGCGCCTGCCAGCCTCGCGCCCATCTCATCAGCCCGCCGGCGTATGCCAGGCGGGCTTTTTTGCGCCCCCCGCTTGCGGTAACAGTGGCGCGCACGCTAATTGCTGGCGCCCTGAAACTAGCCTGGACCACTATTTACCAACCGAAGCGAAGGTGCCCCCAATGAAGATCTCTCTAAAGCCCCTGAATCGGCAAGTCATCGTCATCACAGGCGCCAGCAGCGGCATAGGCCTGGCCACAGCACGAGAAGCGTCCCGCCGTGGCGCCAGGCTGGTGCTGGCAAGTCGCAACCACAAGGCGCTCGATGCCTTGGTCAAGGAATTGAAGGAAGCGGGCGGCGAAGCAATTGCCGTCACAGCGGACGTCGGCGTTCAGGACGATCACAAAAAGATCCTGGATGCGGCGATCACGGCGTACGGCGGTGTGGAAACATGGGTGAACAATGCCGGCGTTTCCATTTTCGGCAAGCTGGAAGAAGTGGCAGTAGAAGACCAGCGGCAGCTTTTTGAAACGAACTTCTGGGGCACGGTGTATGGGTCCCTGACCGCAGTCAGCCACATGCGCGACACGGGCGGCGCCCTGATCAATGTGGGCAGCGAAGTGTCCGATCGCGCGATTCCGCTACAAGGGGCGTATTGTGCTTCCAAGCACGCCATGAAAGCCTACACCGATGCGCTGCGAATGGAACTCGACGCCGACAACATCCCGATATCCGTCACCCTGATCAAACCCGCTTCCATCGCCAGCGGCTACGTCGAGCATGCCAAGAACTACATGGATGTGGAACCCAGACTGCCCCCGCCCTTGTATAGCCCCAAGGCAGTCGCCGACGCGATACTGTATGCGGCCGAACATCCTATACGCGATGTATTCGTCGGCAGTCCTTCGAAGGCCATGTCCGCCATCGGGCAGAACATGCCCTCGCTGTCGGAC
>JAEWEH010000314.1 GCA_023389535.1 Pseudomonadota bacterium | reverse complement strand
AGCCCGCACCGCCCGTCACCATCACTGTCGCGCCCATGCATTTTCCTCCGCCCAGCGGCGAAGCGCCGCACCGGGACAAAAGGGTAGAGCAATTGGCATGCCGATGCAAAGGCGCTGCCGGCCGCCTAGCTTGTCTGGACAGGCTATTCAATGTGCGGCGGCTACGTGTGCACGGTCAGAAAATCCGCGGCACTCATCCGCGTCGGCCGGTACTGGTTAGCGATGCAGTCCGGGTCTTCATACCCCAATGAAATGCCGCACACAAGGACTTCGGATGCCGGAATGCCCAGTTGTCGCTTCACGATGTCGGGATAATTGGCCAGCGCTGCCTGGGGGCAGGTTGCCAGGCCATGAGCGGTCGCGGCGACCATGATGTTTTGCAGGAACATGCCGTAGTCCAGCCAACTGCCTTTGCCCAGGTCGTCATCTATGGTGAATAGCAGGACGCAAGGTGCGCCGAAGAAGACATAGTTCCTGGCGTGCTGATGAAAGGATGCATCTTTGTCGCCTTTGGCGATGCCCAGGGTGCTATACAGGCCCCAGCCGGTCGCGCGCCGCCGTTCCAGGTAAGGGCTGCGCCATGTTTGCGGGTAATAATCGTACTCGCGTTGCGCGGGTGTTTCGTCGTAGTGTGCGCGGGTCAGTGCTTCAGCGAGCGCGTCCCGGCTGTCTCCTGTCAGAAGATGCACTTTCCAGGGCTGGATATTACTGCCGCTGGGCGCATACGCCGCAACGGTCAGGATACGTTCTATCAGTTCCACGGGAACAGGCTTCGGCAGAAAGCCACGCACGCTTTTACGCGAGCGGATGGCGTGTTCTACGGGGTCGGGGCTGACTGCAGTCATGGTTGTTTTCAAGGTCACGCTTCCAGGATCAAGGCGGCACTTCCGGGCTGTCTTTCAGCGGCGTGTCATCGCGGATGGGCACGGTCTGGCGTTCGATCATGCGGTGCACGCGGGGCGGGTTCTTGCCGCGGTGCAGGGCCAATAGTTTCTCGTAGGAGTCCGCGTCGGCAAAGGTGCGGCGCTGGTTGTGGCGCACGTATTCCACCCATGTGGGCACATGATAGGTTTCGGTCCAGATGCTGGGGTTTTCCAGGTCGCGCAGCAGCGCCCATTGGCGGGCTCCGTCGCGAATGCGGATGCGCCGGCGTATGGCCATTTGGTCGAGGAAGGCGCCTATGTCCTGCTGCGCGATCTCGTAGTCGACCATGATCATGATTGGGCCGCTGCGCGGCCTAAGGTCGAGCCGCAACTGCGGTTCGTTGAAGCGGCCCAGCGGATCCAGGTTCAGCGTGCCGAATTCCGGTAATTTATAGCGCAGGCCCGTGGCGGCTCCCAGTACCATGACCACGCCGGCGGTGATCAGGGCGCTGCCTGTGCCGTGGGCATCGGCAATGACGCCCCAAAGCCAGCTGCCGGACGCCATGCCGCCGAACGTGGCCGTCTGGTAAATGGACAGCGCGCGTCCCACCACCCAGCGCGGTGTGGAAAGCTGAACCGTCACGTTGAACAAGGACAGCGTCAACACCCAGCACGCGCCCGCTGGCATCAGCAGCAGGCAGCTTAGCCACATCTCGCGGCTGAAGGCCAGCGCCGTGACGCTTGCCGCGAACACCAGGAAGGTGCCGCGCACAATCGTTTCGTTGCGCCAGCGTTCGCGTACCCGTGCGTTCAGCAAAGCGCCGCCTATGGCTCCCGCTCCGAAGCAACCCAGAATCACGCCATAAGAGAATGCGCCGCCTTGAACCAGGTCGCGTGTAACGAGAGGCAAAAGCGCCAGCGCCGATACGGCGGACAAGCCGAAAACGAAGCTGCGGAACAGCACCTTCAGCAAGTTGGGCGACATGGCGATATAGCGCAGGCCGGCTGACATGGCGCTGCCGAAAGGCTCGCGCGGCAAGGCGCTGGGTGGCCGCTGCGGCTTCCAGCGCACCAGCGCCACAATCAACGCGATATAACTGACTGCGTTCAGTGCAAAAGCCGTCGCCGCGCCGGCGATGGCGACGATCATGCCGCCTATGGCGGGGCCTACGCTGCGCATGAGGTTGTAGCTCATGCTGTTCAGGGTGACTGCGCCGGGCAGGTCTTCGCGCGGAACAAGGTCGCCCATGGAAGCCTGCCATGAAGGATTGTGCAGGGCGGTGCCGCAGCCGATAAAAAAGGTAAAGGCCAGCAGCAGCCATGGGGTGATCCAACCCGCGACGGCGAAGATGGCCAGGGCGGCGGAAACGGCCATCATCAGGATCTGGGCGATCAGCATGATGTTGCGCCGATCGAAGTTGTCGGCCAGCGCCCCGGCCGCCAAAGAGAAAATCATGATCGGCAGGGTGGTGGCCGCCTGCACCAGCGCCACCATGTCGTCCGAATTGGAGATCGTGGTCATCATCCAGCCGGCGGCAACCGTCTGGACCAGGCCGCCCAAATTGGACGCCAGCGTTGCAGTCCATAGCGCGCGGAACGTAGTATGTCGAAATGGTGCTAAGGGTGATGCTCTTTCGGGCATCTGGACACTCCTTCTAACGCACGCCGCCGGTGCTGATTGTTATGCCGATTATTCTAACAGTACCAAGCCGGGGCCCCGGCGTCGAACCGACCGGCGTGGCCATATATTTTTCTATTGCTGACCAGGAGGCAGATCGTGTCAAAGGAACAACAGCCGGACTTGGAGGCCGGGCTTCTGAACCAGCTGCGGCAGAAGCAGCCCTTGCTATGGTTGAACGATGGCTTGCAGGACGATGTCCAGCCGACACCGGGATTGGACCCAGCCGTGGCCGAGCAGCGTCTGGCGCGATATTCAGCGCCTTTGACGCAGCTTTTTCCGGAGCTTGCGGCGACGGGTGGCCGACTGAGCTCCGCGCTTCAACCTGTCCCGAAAGCCCAATCCGCCTTGCAGGAGGCCGTGCACATGCCGGACCCGGCACGCGCGGGCAGGCAGGGGCAAGAAGGCGGCGCGTGGTTGCTGAAGCGGGATGACGCCCTGCCTGTAGCCGGCTCCATCAAAGCGCGCGGCGGGTTCCACGAGGTACTGGCCTTGGCCGAGCGTCTGACGGCTGAAGCCGGCCAGCCGATCGCACAGGGCGATCCCATGCAGTTGTGCAGCGATCCCGTCCGGGAACTGCTGGGCCGGCATGCCTTGTCGGTAGGCAGTACCGGCAATCTGGGCATGAGCATAGGCTTGATCGGCCGCGGGCTGGGGTTTCAGGTGGCAGTCCACATGTCCGCCGATGCCAAGCAGTGGAAGAAAGAGCGCTTGCGCCGGCATGGCATCACGGTGGTGGAGCATTCCGGGGATTATGCGGCCGCGGTGGACGCCGGCCGGCAAGAGGCCGCCAGTTCGAAAACCATCCATTTCGTTGACGATGAGCGCTCGCCGCATTTGTTTCTGGGGTATGCGGCCGCAGCCAATGAACTTGTGCGCCAGCTTCAAGAGCAGGGCCGTCGCGTGGACGCCGAACATCCGCTTTTCGTCTATCTGCCCTGCGGGGTGGGCGGCGCGCCAGGCGGCATTGCCTATGGCCTGAAGCTGCACTTCGGCCGGCATGTCCACTGTTTCTTTGCCGAGCCGACTGCGGCGCCCTGCATGCTGGTCCAGCTTGCTGCCGGAGTGGGGAAGCCTGTTTCCGTATACGACATAGGCCTGGACAACCAGACCGAGGCGGACGGGCTGGCGGTGGGCCTGGCCTCTCCCCTGGTGGCGCCTATCATGGCGAAGATGCTCTCGGGCGTATTCACCGTGTCCGACGACACGCTGTTCCAGGATGCCTACCTGCTTGCGCAACAAGAGGGCATATTGCTGGAGCCCTCGGCGGCCGCCGCGCTGCGCGGTCCGCTATGGCTATGCGAAACCCGCAGCGGCCAAGATTACTTGGCCGCCCGTGGACTGGCACGGTACATGGGCCACGCGACCCATGTCATATGGAGCACCGGTGGGTCATTGGTTCCCGCGCAAGAGCACGCCAAATTCCAGGCGCGGGGCGCAAGGCGATGATCGGGGGCGGCGCCTGGATATGGCAGCTTTGTTAAGGCGGCCTGCCTCGAAAATCCGCGGCAGAAGGGCCCGAAGCACTCAGGTGTTTCGGGTTTTTTTTCGGATGCAGCGATTGAGCCATGCGCCGACGCCGCGGAACAACACCAGGACGAGCGGCACCGCGCTTTGGAAATTATTGCTGCGGTCATATACCCGGAATGAATATTTTTCGATAATATGGCGCTTTTCTTGCAGCACTCTTCCTTCGCCCTACGCGCCCAACAAGGAACTACGCATGACTATGGCAAGCCGGCCCGCCTTACAGGCAGTATGCGGAGTTCGCATACATGGCGCTACCGAACATGATGTGGGCGAGGTAAAACGGCGCTTGTCCGCCCAGCTGGCATCGCTGGGCCTGGGCGGCTACATAGCAGTGGGATCGCACGATGGCAGCAGAAATAGCGTTGTATCGGCTGCGCTATTGCCCGATGCCTTCCGCGATCTGACACCGGGGTTCGATACGACGCGGCTATGCGATTTCCTAGGCCTTGCCCCTGCACATGAAGACCAGGACCTGGAGCGCGAAATCGTTTTGGCCTTGCTGGCCAGTCCGCTGCCATTTTCCTACCCTTCTTTCGAGGAATTCATCTCGGCCGTGCGCGTGCGCAGCAACATCGTCCGCAATGCTCGCCGCACAGCCCTCGCGTTCGATACCGAACACGCCGAACGCCCGGAAGAGTTCTGGGACTACCATACGGATCGAGGCTTCACCCTGAAGGCGGGCCGGTCGCTGATCGAGGCCTTGCAAAAGACGACGCAACCGGATCGTAGCAACCGGCTTTATTCGTTCTCGTGCTATCGGGCCACCGAATATGTGATCCTGCTGTCTGTCGCGCAGGAACTGGAGGCATGCAATCCGGCGCTACTGTCCGAATTGCAGCGCCAATGGGAAACCCGGGCCATCATGTCCGGCCAGTTCCACGATGTATTCCTGCGCGAGTACGGCTCGCTGCAGGCGCCGCTGCCAACCCGCTATTACGTGCCGGGGGACAGATTGTGGTTTCGCAATCCGGACGAGTTCTCCTCCAACGCCGAAGGCTATGAAGGGTCCTGGGTGTTCTACCTGGGCAACGGCCTGTTCACCAATTTCTGGAAGCGCGACCAGCCTTTCACCCTGACGACCAAAGGGGTGGAGCTCTATCACTGGCGCGATGCCACCTACCGGCATGCCGACGGCCGCCTGCTGGTGGACGATGGCGTGGTCGACGAACGGGTGGCCGAAACGCTGAAAGACCCGCAAAAGATCGAGCGCATTCTTGAGCGCATGCTGCGGCTGCGCGACCCCAGCGGCGTCTATGCCGAGGGTGGCTGCATAGACGCCACCCGCGAATGCGTGCGCATGCTAAGGCCGGGCACGACTGAACTGCAGTTCCCGGATTGCATGCCGCAACAGGCTGCCATGGCTGCGCTCTAAGGCTTTTGTTCGATTGCCAGCGGGCCTTGTAGCCCGCTGGCCGCCCAAGCCGTCCCGACAGCGCGTGCGACGGCCGGCCCTACAG
>JAEWEH010000292.1 GCA_023389535.1 Pseudomonadota bacterium | reverse complement strand
GCTATACGCCATGCGCGAAGTGCTCGAAGGCGCCGCGGCCGAATTTGCCGCCAGGCATGCGACCGACGCCGAAATCGAAAACATGGCGGCCATACTGGAAGATGAACGGCGACCGGGGGCCGACGCCGTTGCATTGAATCTTGCCTTCCACAACGCCATCTACGCTGCCGCCCACAATCGCCATCTCATCCGTTCCCTTAACGCGCTGACGGACACTACGTATCTGCTCGGACGCAGCACGCTGGCCGCCCAGGAACGGGCTGACAAAGCCAATGAAGAGCACTCGGCGGTCATCGCGGCCATCCGTGCGCGGGATCCTCAGGCTGCGGGCGAGGCGGCAAGACATCACATACGGCAGGCTTATCTGGAGCGCCTGCGCATGCTCCGAAATTTGACCGTTCACACTGAATATGAACAGGAGACCTCATGAACTCAGGTTTTGAAAATCGGCAGAACAAGCTGCCATCGACATCGCTTACCCGCCGCAACCTGCTCAAGGCCGGAGGCGCCAGTGCGCTGATGCTTATGCCCGGAATCAAGGCGGCATTCGCAGCGTCCAACTACCCCAGCCGCCCGATCAGCGTAATCGTCCCCTACGCACCCGGCGGGCAAGGCGACCTGTTCGCCCGCATTCTTTCCGACCCCCTGGCCGGCCTGCTGGGCGAAAGCGTGGTCGTAGAGAACCGACCCGGCGCGACCGGCATGCTTGGAACACGTAACGTCGTCCGCTCCAAAGCGGATGGCTATACCGTGTTGATGGGGCAGACTGGCGAAATCGTGGTTATCCCCTTGGCCAATAAGGCTGCCGGATACGACACGGCCAAAGACCTTGCGCCCGTTGCCTTGGTCGGCGACTCGCCGCTGGTCATGATCGCCCCTGCCAAAGCGGAATTCAATACCCCTCAAGAAGCGATCGACTTGGCAAAGCAACGCAGCGGCGGATTGGCCTATGCATCTTCTGGCACCGCCACGCCCGGCCACCTGGCCGCAGCCGCACTGGCGCTGGATACGCAAACCGACATGGTGCATGCGCCGTACAAAGGCGCGGGTCAGGCCATGACGGATGTCATTGGCGGACAAGTCGACTTTTTCTTCTCGAGCGCCTCGGCAGCCATGTCGCATATCAAAGCCGGCACGGTCAAGGCGATTGCCGTGGCTTCAGCCGAACGCATGGCCACACTGCCGGATGTCCCAACGATCAGTGAAACCGTCATTCCGGGATTCAATTTCAGCTTGTGGGGCGGCTACTTTGTGCCGAAGAACACCCCATCCGACATCGTTCAACGCCTGAACAAGGACATCAATACTTTGCTGGTGCAGCAGGACATACGCCAGCGCCTCGAAGCCGACGGCGCGGTCGTCAGGCAGAACACCCCCGAGGAATTCCAGGCGTTTGTCGATAAAGAGATCGCCAAGTACCGGAAGATCATCGACACCCTCAACATCTCCATTGGTTAAGCGTAACGGAGTCAAAGCAGCATGAAAATCATTGTTCTTCCCGGTGACGGCATCGGCCCGGAAACCATGGCGGCGACCGTCCAGGTGCTGGAGGCAGCATCATCCCGATATAACCTCGATCTGCAGCTGGAGCATGACGACGCAGGGCTCGAAAGCCTGAAGCGCCACGGCGCCACCGTCACGCCCGCCTTGCTCGAAAAAGTCAAACACGCCGACGGCCTGATGCTGGGCCCGATGTCGACCTTCGAGATGAAGGACGAAGCAAAGGGTGAAATCAATCCCTCGAAGTTCTTCCGCAAATCCCTGGACCTCTACGCCAACATCCGCCCTTCGCGAACATACAAAGGCATGCCCGCGCGCCTGGGCGAATTTGACCTGGTGGTCGTGCGCGAAAACACCGAAGGTTTCTATTCGGATCGCAACATCGAATCCGGCTCCAGTGAAATGCTGATCACTCCCGACGTCGCCATATCGCTGCGCCGGATCACACGGCTATGCTGCGAGCGCATTGCCCGCGCGGCCTTCCAGCTGGCCATGACGCGCAACAAGCATGTCAGCATCGTGCATAAGGCCAACGTGCTGAAAATTGCAGACGGCATGTTCATTGACATCTGCCATGAAGTGGGCCGCGAGTTTCCGGACGTGCGGATTGACGACTTCATCGTCGACGCCATGATGGCGCACGTCGTGCGCGCACCTGACCGTTTCGATGTGATCGTCACCACCAATATGTTCGGCGACATCCTGTCCGACCTGACGGCGGAACTGTCGGGCAGCCTGGGCCTGGGCGGTTCCCTGAACGCCGGCGACCAGTATGCCATGGGGCAGGCGGCGCACGGCTCGGCCCCGGATATTGCCGGCCAGGATATCGCCAACCCCTTCTCGCTGGTACTGTCCGCGGCGATGCTGCTGGCATGGCATGCACGCAAGACAGGCCGCGCGGCCTTCCAGACGGCAGCAGACGCTATTTTCGATGGCGTAGGCGCTGCCATCGAAGCTCAGGAAGCCACCCGCGATGTCGGCGGCAAACTGGGCACACGCGAAACCGGGCGTCTGCTTGCGCAGCGCATCACACAGGCAGCGTGATCATGGTTTCGGAGCAGGCATGCGATTGCCATGTTCATGTGGTGGGCGATCCGATTGCCTACCCGATGTTGCCGAGTCGTCCCTATACGGCCGGAGTGGCGACAGTGGCGGACTTGCGCTCGCATCTGTCGCGCATCGGCTTCCAGCGCGCCGTCATCGTGCAGCCCAGCTTCTACGGCACGGACAACCGCTGCCTGCTCGACGCGCTGGTCGAAATGAACGGCACTGCCCGCGGCATCGCCGTTCTGGATCCTTCGGCTTCCGATGCGGAACTGGCCCGGATGGATGAGGCTGGCGTGCGGGGCCTGCGGCTTAACCTGGAAAGCCATGGCTTGCGCAACACCCAGGACATGGCCGCCACGCTACGGCAAGGGGCGGCGCGTATCGCTGACCTTGGCTGGCATCTGCAGGTCTATGCAGCCTGGCCGGTGATCCGGTCCTGCCTGCCTTGGCTCGGTTCCTTGCCCGCGCCCGTGGTGATAGACCACTTCGGGCTGCTTCCTTTGGCCACTGCAAGCTCGGAAAAGGACGGTGACTTGCTGGCGCAAGCGCTGTCCAAAGGCAATCTTCATCTGAAGCTTTCCGGGTCTTATCGTGTACCGGGTGCGAACCCATCAACGTTGACACAGCTGGCACACAAGCTTGTCGCAGCCGCCCCCAACAGGGTGGTCTGGGCCAGCGATTGGCCGCATACCAACCGCGAGCCTGGCAAGGCTCCGACAGAAGTCAG
>JAEWEH010000286.1 GCA_023389535.1 Pseudomonadota bacterium | reverse complement strand
GGCTTACACTTCCGTTGGATTGTTTACCTGGGATACTACCATGACCACCAGATCGTATAAGCGTGTTCTTCTCAAGCTTTCCGGCGAAGCGCTCATGGGAGAAGACGCTTTTGGGATCAATCGCTCGACCATCTTGCGCATGACCGAAGACATCGCCGAAGTCGCTACGCAAGGCGTCGAACTGGCTATCGTAATTGGTGGCGGGAATATTTTCAGGGGCGTCGCCCCGGGCGCACAGGGCATGGATCGTGCCACGGCGGACTACATGGGCATGATGGCCACCGTCATGAATGCGCTTGCACTGCAGGATGCATTGAAACACCGTGGGGTCGATACCCGGGTCCAATCGGCCTTGAATATCGACCAGGTCGTCGAGCCATACATCCGTCCCAAGGCCTTGCGCTATCTCGAAGAAGGCAAGGTCGTCGTTTTTGCCGCCGGCACGGGCAACCCTTTCTTTACCACCGATACCGCGGCTGCTTTGCGCGGGGCCGAAATCGGCGCGGAAATCGTGCTTAAAGCCACCAAGGTGGACGGCATATACAGCGCTGATCCCAACAAAGATCCTGGCGCGACCCGCTACGCGCGCATCAGCTTCGACGAAGCCATCGTGCGGCGGCTGGAAGTCATGGACGCGACAGCCTTTGCTTTGTGCCGCGATCAAAGGCTGCCCATCAAGGTGTTTTCCATCAACAAGCCTGGTGCGCTCAAGCGCGCGGTCTCTGGTGAAGACGAAGGCACACTGGTGCATGTTTGATCAGGGCCGCCTGTCCCGGCCATGTCTTGCGCGCAAGGTACGCAAGGCATCATCTTCCCGGAGCCCGACTGGGCTCCTTGAATTGTGGCAAGCAAGCTTCGGCCCGGTGCCGAAGTGATTCAATAAAGGAATAGCAATGAGTCTGTCAGAGATCAGAAAGTCGGCGGAATCGCGCATGGGCAAGTCGATCGAAACGCTCAAGGCGAATCTGTCCAAGATACGTACGGGCCGGGCCCACGCCGGGCTGCTCGACCATGTCATGGTGGAATATTACGGCTCCCCCGTGCCGGTCAGCCAAGTGGCCAATGTGAATCTGGTCGATGCCCGCACCATCAGCGTGCAGGTTTGGGAAAAGAACATGGCCGGGCCGGTTGAAAAAGCAATCCGTGATTCCGATCTTGGCCTCAATCCCATTGGCATGGGCGACAGCATACGGGTACCCATGCCCGCCTTGACCGAAGAACGTCGTCGCGACCTGACCAAAGTCGTACGCAACGAAGGCGAAGACGCCAAGGTTGCCGTGCGCAATCTGCGCCGCGAAGCCAATGACGGGTTGAAGAAGCTCGTCAAGGACAAGGAAATTTCCGAAGACGACGAGCGCCGGATGCAGGATGAAGTCCAGAAGCTGACCGACAAGCATGTGGCCGAGGTCGACAAACTGGTCGCCCAAAAAGAAGCCGAGATCATGACCGTCTAGCTTCGTCGCTACGGTTCACGTCACATGATCAGCAGTTCCACTCTGTCGGTGCCCGAGCACTCCGATACCCCGCGCCATCTGGCCATCATCATGGACGGGAATGGGCGCTGGGCGACAAAACGTTTCTTGCCGCGCACGGCGGGGCATGCGCGTGGGGTGCAGGCTGTACGTCGGGTCGTGGAAGCCTGCGGGCGTCGCGGCGTGGAATATCTGACCCTATTCGCCTTCAGTTCAGAGAACTGGCGTCGGCCCCAGGAAGAGGTCTCGCTGCTGATGCGTCTCTTCATACAGACGCTGGAAAAAGAGATCGACAAGCTGGACGAGCAGGGCGTTCGCCTGCGTGTCGTGGGCGATCTTGCTCCCTTCGAGCCCAAGCTGCAGGGGCTCATACGCGCAGCCGAACAGCGGACGGAACACAACACCGCCTTGAATCTGACCATCGCCGCCAATTATGGCGGTCGCTGGGACATCCTGCAGGCCATGCGCCGTCTTCTGGTAACAAGGCCGGAATTGGCGGCGCGTCCGCAGGACATTAACGAGACCATGCTGGCCGAACACCTGTCCATGGCCTATGCTCCGGAGCCGGATCTGTTCATTCGCACCGGCGGTGAGCAGCGAATCTCGAATTTCCTCATTTGGCAACTGGCCTATACTGAACTCTATTTCTCGGACGACTATTGGCCCGATTTCGGCGCCAAGGAAATCGACGCGGCCTTCAAGTGGTATAAAACACGCGAACGCCGGTTTGGGCGCACGAGCGCCCAGTTGGCCGATAAGCTATAGGGGAATTCAATGTTAAGGCAGCGTGTCCTGACAGCAATCGTTTTGCTGGCCGTATTGTTGGGGACATTGCTTGCGCCCTCGCCGTGGCCATTGGTCCTGCTATTGACGGTGTTGGCCGCCTGCGCCCTGTGGGAATGGCTGCGACTGACCTGGCCGCGCCCGGGCACGGCTTGGCCTGCGCTGCTTGCGATATTGTCCGGTTTCGTCATGGCCGGCTTGGCGTGGCTCTGGCTGGGGGATCCGCTGCAGGATGGGGCGGCGGCTCTGCGCGCCGCAATCAACCAGTGGTGGATGCCGGCCGTCAGTGTGCTATGGGTGATCGGAGCCAGCGCCATGGTGCTGCAGGGCCAGGCCCAGGTTCGCAAGCACTGCGCGTGGCTTAGCGTATTCGGCATCTTGGCCGTGGTCGCCGCCTGGGCCGCGCTCGTCCAGTTATTTACCGCACGTGGCGCCTGGTTCCTGGTGTCCTTGATGGCGCTGATCTGGTTTGCCGACATCGCGGCCTATTTCACCGGTAAAGCATTCGGCAAGCATAAACTCGCGCCGCGCGTCAGCCCCGGTAAAACCTGGGAAGGCGCCGCTGGCGGTATCGTGGCCGCCTGCCTTTGGGTCGTGCTGAGCGCGCGCTGGCCGGGCAGTTTCGGCAACGCCTTGATCGAGCTCGGGTCCTGGCCGCTGGCCGTCGTGGCAGCGGCACTGCTCGCCGCACTGTCGATTATCGGTGATCTGTTCGAATCCCTGCTCAAGCGGCGCGCGGGCGTGAAGGACTCCAGTCAACTGCTGCCGGGCCACGGTGGCGTGTACGATCGTATCGACGCTTTGCTGCCGGTGGCGCCACTGGCCTTTTTGCTGACCGGCGGGTGGCCCTCATGAAGACGCAACAGGTCTGCGTACTGGGGTCGACCGGGTCGATAGGGGTCAACACCCTTGACGTCATTGCCCGGCACCCCGAAACACTGTCGGTGTACGCGCTGAGCGCCTACCACCGCATAGACCAGCTTGCCGAACAGGCCCGCCAGACCGGCGCCAAAGTGGTCGTTGTTCCAACGGATCAGGCGCGCGCCCGCTTTCTCCAGGTATGGCAGGGCGCCGCGCCCCGTCCGGAGATCCGCGTTGGTGCGCAGGCTTTGGTCGACACGGTGGCCGACAGTGCCGTCACCACGGTCATGGCGGCCATTGTCGGCGCGGCGGGGCTGCCCTCGGCGCTGGCGGCCGCCCGCGCCGGCAAGCGTGTGCTGCTGGCCAACAAGGAAGCACTGGTGGCCGCAGGCGGCCTGTTCATGCGCACGGTGCGTGAATCGGGGGCCGAGTTGCTGCCTATCGACAGCGAGCACAATGCGATCTTCCAGTGCCTGCCGCAGGCGGGCCGGGCGACTGCTCCGACCGAACCCGCCAAAGGGGTGCGCCGGCTGCTCCTGACGGCTTCGGGCGGGCCTTTCCGCACCACCGCACTGGATCAGTTGGCCAGCGTCACGCCTGAACAGGCGTGCGCCCATCCCAACTGGGCCATGGGACGCAAAATTTCGGTCGACTCGGCCACCATGCTGAACAAGGGGCTGGAAGTCATCGAAGCGCATTGGCTGTTCGCCATGCCGGTCAATCGCATACAAGTCGTGGTCCATCCTCAAAGCATGGTGCATTCCATGGTCGAATACGAGGATGGCTCCATTCTGGCCCAATTGGGCCAGCCCGATATGCGCACGCCGATCGCCTATGGGCTGGGTTTTCCCGAGCGCATCGAGAGCGGGGTGGGTTTACTGGCCTTGACGGCCTTGGGCCGGCTGGACTTCGAAGAGCCCGATCTGGAACGCTTCCCATGCTTGCGCCTGTCTTTCGATGCATTGCGTACCGGACAAGCAGCGTGCGTGGCCTTGAATGCGGCCAACGAGATTGCGGTGGAACGCTTCTTGAAGCAGCAAATTCGCTATACTGAAATCGCGCGGGTCATCGAAGCCAGCCTCGACCGCATGAATGGTTTGGCAGGCGGCGCGCTGGATACGCTGGACGATGTGCTGGCGCTGGATGCGCATACACGCAGCGTCGCCTCCGAATTCTGTCTGCTCAGCACCTGAGCGCCACAACCAGACCCGGGCCACGTTTACACCCTGATCCAGGAGCCCCATGCTTTTTACCCTGATCGCCTTCGTCATCGCACTGGGCATACTCGTCACGTTCCATGAATTGGGCCACTACTGGGTCGCCCGACGCTGTGGTGTACGAGTGCTAAGATTTTCAGTGGGCTTCGGCAAGATACTGGCACGTCGGACCGACAAGCGGGGTACCGAATGGGCCCTGTCGGCCATACCCCTGGGCGGATATGTCAAGATGCTCGACGATCCCGAGCCCGGCGCCACGCCGCAGCAGGCCGCGCAGGCTTTCAGCCAGAAGACCCTGGGTCAGCGCAGCGCTATCGTGCTGGCCGGACCCTTGGCCAATTTACTATTGGCTGTGGTGCTATACACCATACTGAGTCTGGTCGGCACCCACGAGCCGGCCGCCATCCTGGCAGAGCCTCCGGCCGCCAGCGCCGCCGCCCAGGCCGGTTTCCACGCCGGCGACCGCATCGTGTCGGTGAATGGCCAGCCGGTACGGTCATGGGGTGAAGCGCGCTGGCAACTGCTCGATGTGCTGACAGGCGGCGGGCGCGCCAGCGCCGGCGTCGAAACCGCGGCGGGTGTCCAGCGCGAGCGACAACTGGTATTGGCGCAGGGGCATGTAGATCCGGACGGATCGGATCCCATGGCGGAAGCCGGCCTGAGTCTGGCCGCGCCTCAGCCGCGGGTGGCCGGCGTGAACGCCGGCAGCCCGGGCGAACAGGCTGGCCTGCGCACCGGCGACCTTGTGCTGGCCGTCGGCGAATTGCAGCACCCGAGCGCTGGCGCCATGGTTGCTGAAATCCAGAAGCATCCCGGCGTACCGCTAAATATCATGGTGCTGCGCGATGGTGCAAACCTCACCATACCGATCACGCCCAGCGCCGAAACCACAGAACAAGGCACGACAGTAGGGCGCATAGGCGTCATGCTGAGCGCGGATTTTCCCATGGTCACTGTGCGCTACGGCTTGGTAGATAGTATCGGGCGGGGCTTGTCGCGCACGGCCGATACCGTCTGGCTCTCGCTGAAAATGATGGGCCGCATGGTGATAGGGGATATTTCGTTGCGCAACGTTAGCGGCCCCGTCACCATTGCCGATTACGCCGGGCAGACCGCACGCATAGGCCTGGCTGCATATATTGGTTTTCTCGCGCTGATCAGTGTTAGTATCGGCGTGTTAAATTTGTTACCCATTCCTATGCTCGATGGCGGCCATCTCATGTATTACGTGCTGGAAGCGGTGCGCGGCAAACCCGTACCTCAGAAATGGTTGGAGAACGGCCAACGCATTGGCCTGGGCTTGCTGGCCGCCTTAATGAGCCTGGCGTTTTTCAATGATTTTTCTCGCCTTTTCAGTTAGCGGCTTTGTGCCTTACAATCATCCACCATTTAATCGCCCAAGGATCATCCAGGATGTCGTTTAGCCGGAAATTCCCATTTGCCAGGCGCGCCCTGCCTGTGTTGCTTGCAGCTCTGCTTACGCCCAGTCTAGCCAGCGCCTTCACACCGTTCGTGGTACGCGACATCCAAGTCAATGGCATACAGCGGGTCGATGCCGGCACAATTTTCAGTTATCTGCCCGTCAAGGTGGGCGACCAATTCACCGAAGCACAAGCCAGCGAGGCCATACAACGGCTTTATGCCACCGGTTTCTTCAGCGACGTCAAGATAGACACCAGCAACAATGTGCTGGTCGTCACCGTGCAGGAAAGGCCCACCATCGCGTCGGTCAGCTTCAACGGCATGCGCGAATTCGATTCGAAGGCCATCATCAAGACACTCAGCCAGGTGGGCTTCGGCGAGGGCCGGGTGTTCGACCGCTCCATGCTGGAACGCGCCGAATTCGAACTCAAGCAGCAGTATTTGTCCAAGGGCAAATATGGGGTGGAAGTCACGCCCATCATCACGCCGCTGCCGCGCAACCGGGTAGGTGTCAGCTTCGACATCTTCGAGGGCGATCTTGCGCGCATCAGCGATATCAAGTTCGTGGGTAACAAGGCCTTTTCCCAAAGCACGTTGCTTGACCAGATGGAATTGACCACGTCCGGCATGATGACGTGGTACACCGATACCGACAAATATTCGCGCGAAAAGCTCGAGGGCGACGTCGAGCGCATCCGCTCTTTTTACCTGGATCGCGGCTATCTCGAATATTCGGCCGAAGCGCCGCAAGTCACTATCTCACCCGACCGGCAAGATATCTTCATCACCATGACCGTCCACGAAGGAGAGCCCTACAC
>JAEWEH010000268.1 GCA_023389535.1 Pseudomonadota bacterium | reverse complement strand
TGCGGCGGCATCGCCCACGGGGGCCAGCCTGCCCCAGCGTCCGCCGGCCAGGATTTCTTCCGGGCCGCTGGGGCAGGCGGTGCTGACGACGGGGGTGCCGCAGGCCATGGCTTCCACCAGTACATTGCCGAACCCTTCCCAGCGCGAACTCAGCACGAAGGCGCCGGCGCGGCTCATCCAGGCGTAAGGGTTGGCCTGGAAGCCCGCCAGCAGGATGTCGTCTTTGCAGTCCAGCCCGTTGATCAGGGACTGCAGCGCCTGGCGCTGGGCGCCTTCCCCCAGGATGGCCAGCCTTGCGGGGCGCTGGGCGCGCAGCAGCGCAAAGGCGCGGATCAACGTGGGGTAGTCTTTTTCAGGGCTGAGCCGGCCCGCAGCGACCACCACGGGCGGCGCAGCGGCGGTGAACCAGGGGTGGTCCAGCGCTTCGGCGCCTTTGGCGGCCACACTGACCGTGTCCACCGGGTTATGGCGCGTATGGACGCGCTGGCGCGGGCAGCCCAGCACGGCGGCCAGGTCGCGAGCGACACCGTCCGAGACGGCGATGATGGCATGGGCGCGCGCATAGGCCGGCCGCATTAGCCGGGGCAGTATCCAGGCCATGCGTGGGCTTGCATCGGACAGCAGCTGGCTTAGGTTGGCGTGCTCGCTGAGCACCAGGCGGGTGGATACGCCGGCAATCTGGCGCGCCCAGACGGCAATGACGTTGACATAGTTCATGGCCGACATCAGGGTGACCGGCTGTACGCGGCGCAGGTAGCGGGCCAGGGGCCAGACGGTTTGCAGCGTGCGGCGCGCATTCAGATCGACGATGCGTACATCGGCTGAAACATCGGCAAGATACACGCCCGCCTTGCGGGCCAGCACCAGGTCCACATCCACGCCTTGGGCCGCCAGGCCGTTGGCCAGCGACACCATGACGCGCTCCGCGCCGCCGCCATGCAGCGAGGGGATGAACAGCGCCACCCGGCCGCGCGCGCCATGGCCGGCGAAGGCGTGCAGATCTTCGCGGTGCGCAGGTTGCCGTTGGGCAAGCTCGGCAGACGCGCTTGGTATGGTGGAGGCTTCAGGCATAGGTCGCATGGCGGAAGTCCCTGTCCAGTCCTTGGCGTATCGACGTCAGCTGGGCTGGGGTCTGACGCAGCAGGGTGGCAATAATGTCGCGCGCGGGGCGCTGTGTGAATTCGGCAAGAGGGATGCAGGCCTCGCGCTTGCCGCAGTAGGTGAATAGTTGCAAGACTTTGGGGTCCCATTCGAAACCGATGACGGGCACTTCCAGCGCCATGGCGGTCACCGCGGCATGCATGCGGTAGGCCGCCAGCGCTTTGTAGCTGCCGATACGCTGCAGCAGGTCACCCGGCGTGGCGATGGACGTGCATACTGACAAGCCTGGATACTTGGGCGCCAGTGCCTGCCAAAGCGCATGCGCGAAGTCGTTGTCGACGCCTGAGCCGTTGGAGATCAGTTCGATGTGTTCGGCGCCGACGTGGTCGCTCAGCGCGCCGATCAAGGCATCCCACCATTGCAAGGCGTAGCCTGGGTCGGCCATGGGGTGCTCGGGGGCGACCGCTTGCAGCGCCGAGGGCGCGATGACACCCAGGCCTATCGTGTCGCTTGGGTTCGCCGGATTATGGCTGCGGCTTAGATACAGCCCGCAGTCCGCGCTGCACCGGATCTTGTGGTGAATGCTTGCAGCGCTCGTGCTCTTATGGGGCTCTGCAACGTGCTCCAGGGAATCGGCGATGTCCGTGGATGCATTCAAGGCGCCCGTAATCAACTTCTGGCTATTGCTGTCGCGGCAGATGATGACTTCGACAGCCTGCGATTGCACGATGCGTGCCACGACCTTGCGTCCCAGCCAGCTATAGCGTTTGCCTGCCCCCACCGAGAACAGCTTGACGGGAACGCCATGGCGTTCGCACTGCTGCACGATGCGCAAAATAAGCAGCGGGAAATTCACGTAGTTGTCCATCAACAGGTTGCCGCCGCCGATGACTACTTGCTTATAGCGTTCCACCTGGTAGTCGGCCGCGATGCGGCGATAGCGGGTGGCATAGAACAGCAGGGCGATGGCGTAGTTGACCAGCGCGACGCGCAGCAAGGCGCGCCAGAGGCGCCTGGGCAACGAAGGTGCCTGTGGAGCGGGGCCGGCTGCTCTTAGGGGCGCTGGTGGGAGATCGGCCATGTTTGAACTGATCGTCTTTGAAGCTACGCCCGTTGCATCATCATCTGTGGTATCGGCTGCGGTGGGGGCGGTCGTTCCGAGGTCGTCGGCGTGATGCAGGGCTTCGGCCGGGGCGGGCGTGCCGCCGTAAAAGTCGCGGAAGGACGCGGCCACGCCATGTGTGGTGCATAGCTTCTCGATCGCCAGCTTGACGATGCCGTCGCCGACATTTCTGGACGCGTATTCGCCGACAAACAGCGTCGGCTTGCCGGTGTCGTGCTGTGGGGGTGGGGTGGTGCTCATGTCTGGCTTCCCTTGTCTCTATGTGGGGCGCGCTTGTTACTCATGTCTGGGCCTGTGTGATCTTGCCGGCGTGGCGATGGCGCCAGGCGTGTAGTTTTTCTTTCAGGAATACGTAGCCGGCAACCCGGGCCATATGGCTGAGCGTCAGGTAGGCCAAGGCATAGCAGCAGCTGCCCGCCAGTGCGAGCCAGCCGGGACTCAAGGTGATTGAGCGCATCATCCAGAGGGTGGCGCCCGCCGACACAGTCGCCGCTGCAATGGGTTCGGCCATGTCGCGCAACTGAGCGCGCCAGGTGTAGCCTATTTGGGTGGCCGAGCAATGCATGTAGTACAGGCTGGACAACGCGACCGCAATGATCTGGCCCGCGACGATGCCGATCAGCCCGAAGGGGATCGAGGCGGCCAGCAACACCAGGTGGATGGTTTTTTTGGTGACGCCGGTGTACAGCACCAGGTCTGTCCTGCCGCGCACTTTCAACATGTTGAAGTTCACGGTATGGATGGGCAGCAGCAAGCCGGCGATGCATAGCAGTTGCAGATAGGGCACGGCCGGCGCCCAGCGCGAAGCGAAGGCGATCTGGAACAGCGGGGCCGCCAGTACGGCCGTCAGCAGCAAGGCCGGCGCGGTGATGTAGAACAACAGCTGCAGCACAATGCGGTACATGCGCCGCAGGCCGTCCAGCTCGTCCTGCAGTTGTGCCATGGCCGGGTACGTCGCCTGCTGGACCGCGGCATTAAGCTGGTCCACGATCAGGTCGCGTATGCGTTTGGCGAAGTAGTACAAGCCCGTTGCTTCGGCGCTGAACACGCGGCCGATGACCAGCACATAAGAATTTTCATACAGCACATTCAACGTGCTTTCCAACGTCAGCTTCGATCCGAAGCCGAACATGCGCCGGAATGATGGTGCGCTGAAGCCCAGGCTGGGCCGCCAGCTGCCGGTCGCCCACAGCAGGCCGGTGGACACCGCGGCGGCGATCATGAATTGCGCCACCAGGCTCCATACGCCCAGGCCGGCATAGGCCATGAACACGGCGATCGTGCCTGCGGCGATGGTGGCGATGGAGTTGATCTGCATCAGCGCCTTGAACTTCATGTCGCGATTCAGCAAGGCCAGTTGCACGACCTTGAAGGCGTTGATGAACAGGACCAGCCCGATGACGCGTATCAGCGTGATCAGCTCCGCTTGTTCGTAGAAGCGGGCGACCCATGGGGCCGACAGGTAAAGCGCTAGGTAGATCAGTACGCTGAAGGCCAGGTTGGTCAGGAAGGCCGTCGACAAGTCGATGTCTTCCAGGTTCTTTTGGCGGATGATGGCCTGGCCGAAGCCAGAAATCATCAGGACGTCGGCCAGGGCATAGCAGATGGCGACCATGGCCATCAGGCCGAACGCGTCGGGCGTAAGGAAGCGCGCCAGGAACAGGGTGAACACCACGGACGCGCCGCGGCTGACCACCATGTTCGCCAGATTCCAGACGATGCCCTGACCGACTTGTTTGCCCAGTGTGCTCACTGTTCAGACGTCCTTGGTTTCGTATTCGTATTGGGTATAC